>CANPZL010000031.1 GCA_947589055.1 uncultured Lachnospiraceae bacterium
CTATAGTATGTGCCTTTGAAGAGCCTGTAGCTCCGCCACATCCGTCCCGTCCGGTACGCCCGCCAAGTAAAATGATCTGATCTCCCGGATCGGAGGTTTCTCGAATAACACAACGTCTGGGAGCAGCACCCATAACAGCACCGATCTCCATACGTTTTGCCACATAATTCGGATGATAGACTTCATTGACTAAACCAGTGGCAAGTCCAATCTGGTTGCCATATGAGCTATAGCCTTGTGCTGCTCCGGTCACAATCTTGCGCTGGGGCAGTTTACCGGTCAACGTATCGGACAACGGGCGTGTAGGATCGGCGGCTCCGGTTACCCGCATTGCCTGATACACATACGAACGCCCGGAAAGCGGATCCCGAATCGCTCCTCCCAGACATGTTGCAGCACCTCCGAAGGGTTCTATCTCCGTCGGATGATTATGCGTCTCATTTTTAAAACTTACCAGCCATTCCTCTGTTACATCGTCAATTTTCACAGGAACTACAATGCTGCAGGCATTGATCTCATCCGATTCCTCCTGATCGGTCAGTTTTCCTTCTGCCTTTAGCTTCTTCATACCCATTAACGCAATGTCCATCAAACAGACAAATTTATCCGTTCGTTCCTTGTATATTTCTTTGCGTGCAGCTTCGTAATTATGGTAACTTTGCTCAATGGGTGCTTTATAATATCCGTCTTCAAATCTAATATTTTTTAACTCGGTAGAAAAGGTCGTATGACGGCAATGATCAGACCAATAGGTATCCAATACCCGTATTTCCGTCATGGAAGGATCTCTTTTTTCCTGTTCCCGAAAATACTTCTGAATATGTAAAAAATCCTGAAAGGTCATGGCCAGTCCCAATGACTGATATAATTCCTGCAATGGCGGTTCCATCATCTGGCAAAAGCCATCTAAGATCTTTACATCCTCCGGCTCATCAAATACAGTTACCAAAGTTTCCGGCTTCGTCATAGAAGCCTCTCTCGAATCAACCGGATTGATACAATATTCTTTGATCCGTTGCATTTCATCTTCCTTTATGGCACCGGCTATGACATAGGTAGTAGCAGAACGTATCACCGGCTCTTCCTCTTCATTTAAAAGCTTTACACACTGTTCCGCAGAATCTGCTCTCTGGTCAAATTGCCCCGGCAGATATTCTACACTGAATGCCTGTTCCTGTTCCGTTTTTTCAAAAGCCTCTTCATATAAAATATCCACGGGTGGTTCAGAAAAAACAGTACCCAGCGCCTTCTGATAAGTGGTTTCCGACAGTTTTTCAATGTCATATCGTACCAGTACCCGAACCCCGGTTACCGGTATATCCAGATAATTTCTGATTTCTTCATACAACTCTGCTGCCTTTACTGCATACTCCTTTTTCTTTTCTACATAGATTCGCTTAACTTGATTCATAATGACCTCCTTGGTTCGTTTGATTGACGTTTTCCATCTATCACTCGTGAATTTTCTTAATCATTTTAAATACTACGGAATTCTGAAATACCATCGGCTCGATATGCTGATAAAAAATAATCCCATCAGTAGGAGCTACCAGTCTCGAAATGACATCTCCCCGGAACGAATCCACAATCTCAGCCAGAAGCTGTCCCCTTGTTACCTCCATATTGGTTGACGCCTTCTGCCGGAAAAAGCCCGGCATATCCGAACGAATCGACAATAACTCATCTTCTTCTACGACTGTGGAAATATATCCGCCATGACAGTTATATCGTATGATACCCATTCTCGTCAAGAAACGAAGTACGGAAGAAACTCCTTGTCTGGCCCGTTCCTCATCAATCCATTCTGTAGCACCCGTGTACACGGAAAACGCACTGGTTCCACCTTTTTGCCAATTATAGTTCAGTGTAGATACGTCAAAGGTGCGTTCGGAAGCAGTCAGTACATAAGGCATTCCGAATAAATTAGCAAGACTGGTATTTTTTACTCCTTCCTCCGTTAATCGAACATGGGGGATAAACTCTCCGCCCATATAAAAGCTGGCAAATTGAATTCCGTAACGGTATCCCTTTACCCGTTCCAATACAGCAGCAGCTATCCGGCTGGTAGCCGGCCCCTCCGGATTTCCCGGAAAAGAACGGTTAATATCCGTATTATCGGAAACCCAGAATTTTTTTCCGACGTTCATAGAGTTATAATTCAGAGACGGAATAATCATAATTTCCTTATTTGCAACAATCGCTCCTTTGGCTTCCAGCTGCTCTAGCTTGGCGATCAGCTGGGAACACATATATAATTGCTGGAACTCGTTCCCACGCATGGCACCTATGATACAGGCTGACGGATCGCCATGTCCGAATCGATAGCCGACAACCGCATACTCTCCACGAAAAGCAGTATTCATATTAAAAATGATTTCTTTATTCATTCATTGCGCCTCCAAAAATCCGGGCAATCAATGCACCTTCTTCTATCGCCGGATATTCCCGTAACGTAAAAACCAGTCCGTCACAGGGCGCATAGATCCGTTCTTCAACCGAACCGGTAATCACATCAACGATCGTACCGATCTTTTCCCCTTTCTTTACCCGCATAGAATGCTTTATGTTTGGTACAAACAGACCGCTGCTCTCTGCATTTACAAACTGTACTTCCCCATCCGTAGCAATCATCGGGGTGCGGATTTCTCCCACCTCTCCCTTCCAGATTCCCATCTGCTTCATAAGAGAAAAAATACCTTCTACGATTTGCTCGCAATACTCATAATCAATCCGCAATGCAACCCCGGCTTCGATCACCATGGTTTTCACTCCGATGGAATTCAAAGCATAAGCCAGACTTCCTGGTCTTACACTTGTAGAGGGATGAATCCATACCAGCTCCGTATTTAACAGCTTGGCATATGGCATTATCGTTTCGATCACATCATCATTTAAACGTACCTGTGGAATCTCCCGAATCAGATTATTACTGGAATGAATATCCAGACAAATATCTGCTCCAGCCATATCCTTGATCAGTCTGGCGGCAGTATGATCCAGAATTGCGCCTTCCTCATCTCCGGGGAAAACCGTATTCATATCAATATCCATCAATGGAAAATCTCTGCTTTGTGCATCCAATCCCAAAGGATTCATCGTTGGATATATATCCACAATTCCAATAAGGTTTTCAAACTCTTTTTTAATCCTGCGTATCACCTGATAGCAGATATATTGTCCTCCAAGCTCATCGCCATGACTTCCGGAGGCAATACATAACCGTTTTTCGTTCCCCGTGCATTCGTCCGGCGCCAGTCGGTTTCGTTTGATCCGCAGAACCTCTTCAACCAGCATTTCCACTGATACTACCGTATCGATCATTCCATCACTTCCTCATATCACAAGTATTATACTATCAAAGGAGGCCATCCCTAAATTCAGACATCATTATCTGCTATTCAGGTCAGCCTCCTCTTATCATCAAACTCCTCAACACACCATTACTTTTCAATTACCTTTTGCAGGGTCGCTACCAGTTGTTCCGCATCAAAGGGTTTGGGAATAAATTCATCTGCACCGCTTTCCACTGCTTCCACCATCTTATTTCTTTGTCCGGCCGCCGTCACCATGACCACCTTTGAATCCGGATATGCTTCTTTGATTTTCTTCAAACCACCGATGCCATCCAATACCGGCATTGTAATATCCATCGTAACGACATCCGGCTGAAATTCTACATACCGGTCATAGCCTTCCTGACCGTTCGTTGCTTCCCCCACAACCGTATGTCCAGCTTCTTCTAAAATCCCCCGCAAGATTTTTCTTGATGTCCTTGAATCATCAACAATCAAAAACTTAGCCATTTTCTACACCTCTTCTATATTTGATATACACGCTACCCTATCCGTTGATCTGCCACTTTGCTTCCATACAAATAATCAATTCCAGACGTTTTCCGGAAATATACATCGGAACCTTGTACATCGCCCCTTCTGTGTTTATTTTTGTATTATTTTTATACATTGCAGGCGGCATTAGTTCCTCTATGGTATCTTCCTCTGAAAGCTTGCTCGCATACAGCCCATTGTTACAGTTGATAAATTCACATACCGCATCTAATGAATCCTCATCAACAGTCGTAAATTCCTCTTTACCAAAGGTAGAAGCCACCGCCAAAATGGCCTCTTTCTCACCGGAGATTCCTACAAAGAAGCGGAAATCCCCCTCTAACTCCTGGCTTGCAATATAGGGAAGACGGATACTGTTGATCCGTTCTGCCTGCTCTAGTCGTAAATCCGTATCAATAAAACGAATCATATTACGAGCTATCAATGCGATATAATCCTTCATGACCGGCGGAATGGAAGGCTCTTTTAAGAATACCTGCACGATCTTATCCAATTCACTGCTCTTGATGGCATCTAAATCTAATGCGCTTAAACGTTCTTCTTTTTTATATGATTTTAATTCACTCTGAATCTCTTCTAACGAAAGGTATCCATGCTCCGTCAATGCCTGAACAAAGAGCAGATACTGGTCACCCTGCTGCTTTAAAAGGTCTTCTACCTGTTCCTTTGTCAGATACCCCTTTTCAACTGCAATGTCGCCAAATCGACGATCCTGCATCTGCTGAAGCTGATTTACCTGTTCTGCCTGCTCCTCCGTCATCAAACCGTTCACAACAGCCAGCAGACCCATTTTCAATCTGGCGCTTTTCATCTCCTTCAGTATCTCATGATACTGTTCTTTGCTGATCAGTCCTTTGCTTTGAAGATAATTTCCAAAATAAATCCCAAACATATTATTCCTCCACCTAACCTTACTGCTTATATTAAATCCATTAAATCCATTAAATTCATTATACATAACCTACTATGCAAAATCAAGATTTTTTGCCATTCTCCCTTTCTCTCCCGGTTTTATCTTTTCACATATTCCATACCCTTTTTTATACATTTCACAGAATCCGTTGAATAATTTCCAATTATTTCGTATAATTATGGCAGAGAATATAATATAAGGAGTCATATATGTCGATAAAAAAGTCATTACTTTCATCTATGATAGTGATAGCAAGCGTTCCCACTTTAATATTTACGATTATCGCAATCTATATTACCTTCCAGAATTATTTAAAGGTATCTGAGGAAACAGCAAAAAACGCTGCTCAAAATTATCGTCAAGGGTTTGAGGCCCAGTTAAATACCCAGATCGTAGAATTGGAAGCCCTTGCTTCAAATGCAGAAATCATCAATCAGCTTCTAAAAAAATATAACGATCCTGCTGCTGATCTGATCCAAGATTCCGCTTCCAGTGCAGACATTCATGCCATTTTAAATCAGACTGCTAACTCCTTTGGAAATCATGTATCCTACAGCGTATTTGACATGGAAGGCATTTTGACCTACAGTTCAGACACTGCTCTGATTGGCGAATACAGTAAATATGTGGAAGAAATGTCCGGCACTTTACAAGCCACGCAAGTCAGTTCCACATTGATACTAAACGAAAAAACCAATTCCATACATATCATGGCTCCTGTTACCGTAAAGGATAAATATTATGTTGGCGTCATCATCGCTAGCATGAATGCCGAATACTTCAATGGTTTTATATCTGAATCCGAACATATCTATCTGCTCGACGATGCTTCAAACAGCTTATTAGGTATTGATTTTCCGGATCCGGATATTAAACAGGAGGCTTCTACAATCCTAAATCAATCAACGGATCCGGAATCTCCTCAAAGCGGTACGATACTGAAAAGAAGCTGGCTTTCCCTTAATCTATACGGTTACAGCATCATGCCGGAATACCATTGGATTTATCTGGTCAAGCACAATACCGATATGTATGAGACATTGCTCCAATCCGTGCTTGGTCTAATGCTTACCGTTCTTGCTCTGACGATCATCATCACGATTGGCATCAGCATTCGGCTGATCAAAAATTACTGTACCCCCATTGAAGTTTTGAAGGGAAAAATGCAGCAGGCCTCTCAGGGTGATCTGACGGTTTCCTGCGAGATCAACAGCAAGAATGAATTTGGAGAATTGTCCAACCATTTTAATAATATGATGGAAATCATTTCTAGTAACTATAAACATCTAAATACCGCTATGGAACAGTTAGAACACAGTCAGGAGGAATTACAGGAAAGCTATAGTCAGATCAAGACCCTTGCCTATACCGATACGCTAACCGGTCTTGCAAACCGGGTGGCCTTTATGTCACAGGCACATGAGATTTTCCATAGTACCAGCAGTATTGAAAAACGTGCAGTATTCTTTATCGACCTGGATAACTTTAAAAATGTAAACGATACGTTAGGACATGACTATGGAGATATGCTTTTACAACAAATCGCCCACCAATTAAACAGTTACATGTCGGAAGATGATATTTTAGCCAGAACCGGCGGTGATGAATTTTTGGTTTTGCGCAGCCAGGTAAAAGATGCGAATGAATTAGATGATTTCGCTTCCAGACTGATCTCCATTGCCCAGCAGCCCTTTGACTTAAATGGCGAAACGGTTCATGTATCCATGAGTATCGGTATTTCCATTTTCCCACAGGACGGACTAACGGTAAACGAACTAATCAAAAACGCAGATATTGCCATGTATTCCGCTAAAACAGGCGGTAAAAATGATTACCAGTTCTTTAACAGTTCCATGGAAGACGAAGTCAATCGCAAAACAGAAATCGAAGAGATTCTTCACAACGCTATCGAAAACCGGGAAGTATATCTGGTCTACCAGCCCCAATGTGATTTTCAATCCGGACGGATCACCGGCTGTGAAGCGCTCATGCGGATCCGAAACGGGTATCTTGGACAACTGTCACCAGACGAATTTATTCCGATTGCAGAAGAAACCGGAATCATACATGAACTGGGTTCTTGGGCATTAAAACATGCCTGCGGCTTTAATAAGCAGCTTATGGATGCGGGCTATGGTCCTATCACGATTTCCGTCAATGTATCCGTGGAGCAGCTAAAAGACAGCAGCTTTATTCCTAAATTAAAAAGGATCTTAGAGCAAACAAAGCTTCCTCCGGAATACTTGGAATTGGAGGTGACGGAAAGTGTAGTTATGCAATCCTTTGAGCATAATGTTGCTCTGATCCGGGAGCTTCGTGGTATGGGAATCCGAGTTGCTTTAGATGATTTTGGTACCGGGTATTCCTCCTTTAATTATTTAACGCAGCTTCCAATCAACACCCTAAAGTTGGACAAGGTATTTGTCGACAATATCAATACTAATTCAAAAAATTACTATATTGCAGAATCCATTATTTCTCTGGCACATCGATTAAACATCTCTGTTGTAGCAGAAGGCGTAGAAACCTCAGAGCAGTATCAGATCCTAAAGGATAATTCCTGTGATATTTTACAAGGCTACTTATTCAGCAAGCCGGTACTGGATGAACACTATCGGGGATTGCTGGAAATCAATAAATCAAGCTAACTTCTTTACACATCTTCATGCAAACAAAACGGGCTGGGAACCAATGGGATTCCCGCCCGTTTTTGATATGTATGCAATTATAGCATCCGAATATTTAAATCAATGAAAACAATGATTCCCTATGATCGTGTAACTGTCATACGCTGCAAAATTGGCATATTTAACGTTAATAAACCCGGTATAGCCTCCAATATTGTTTACTCCGGCTAATGCCTCGTTCGCCGCCTGCTGTGCCTGTGGCAAGGGACCATTGCTTAAATAGCCTGCCATAACACTTCCATTTACGGACGGGAACTGTCCCGGTGCGTAAATCACGTCATAAAGCGAACCGCCATAATACCCACTTCGTAAGCGGTTTAATACTACATTCGCAACTGCGAGCTGTCCGTCATATGGCTCGTATCCCGCCTCCATGCTGATCAGACAGGCCAAAAGATAACTATCATCATAAGATGCCTGTGTCGGTGCCTGCAAGGTGGTAGCAACCGTTGTCTGGTTCGATACTGCCGCAGCCTGTTCTGCTTCCCTTTCCTGCTGCCGCTCTGCTTCCAGACGCTTCTGCTCCTCTTCCATGGTAATAGCAGTATCCAGCTTGTACTCTACAGACAAGAATTCCGCTGACACATACCCTTCCCAGTTGTCATTTACAAGTACCTTATACCAACCGTCTAAGGTTTCCGTGACAAACACCTGATCATCCATTACCAGCATTCCGATAATATCAGATCCCGTATCAGCTTCTCGTCGAATATTCAAAACATCACCAGTTACTGTTCCAATATATTTTCCATATTCCTCTGCCAGCGGTTCTGCCGCCTTACCGGTCAGAATAAATTCCGTCTTAACATATCCGGTTACATCTCCGGATGTAATCTGGGTCCACTCCCCTTCCTGTGCAACAATATCCCCCGCACAGCCCGGATACAGCTTCCCTACTAGCTCCGAATCAGCAGAGGCTTCTTTTCTGACATTTAACGTATCCGTTACATTTGCAATAAACCGTCCGTCATAGGGGGAAGGCTCCTCCACTGGTTCTGCGGCAGCAACCATCTGCACTTCCATCGTTTCGGTAGAGCTTTGGATCAGTTCTTCATATACATTACTTCCTTCTGTCAGCGCCATTCGGGATGGAAGGTCTGCGCCTGCTTCAATCGGCTTATCCGCCTGATATTTCAATAAGACGGTTACTGTTAAGACAAATCCCGTAGCAATTCCTAAAATAACTTTTCCAATCCATTGACGCCTTCTATAGCTTGTATGTTTCATAATATCTCCCTTTTCCTCTTGTAATAAAATATGTATTTCATTACTAATTTATTAAAATTATTACATTTTTATTACGAACCTACTATAACAGATTCAGGATTGCATGTCAAGTTTCTCTGTGCCATAATAAATCTACAAGAAAAACCGCTATATAAGGAGCATATATGAAGCAGCCTCGATTAGATAAATATCTGGCCGATGCAGGAATCGGAAGCCGAAGTCAGGTAAAAGAATATATTCGAAAAAAAATGATTACCATTAACGGAAATTTTCCTGCGGACGGAGCCGTCAAAATCCGACCGGAGCAAGACGTGATCTGCTATCAGGGTAGGCCTGTGATTCGGGAAGTCTTTGTTTATTATATGTTAAATAAACCAGCAGGCTATGTCAGTGCGACGAAGGATTCCTCCTGTCCAACCGTGCTTTCTCTGATACAGGATTCCACGCACAAGGATTTATTCCCGGTCGGACGTTTGGATAAAGATACGGAAGGATTACTCTTGATCACAAATGACGGTGCTATGGCCCACCGTCTGCTTTCCCCCGGTTATCATGTCAATAAGACTTATTATGTAGAAGTTTCCCGATACCACACCATTCCCCCAGACGCCGTTTCTCGTTTCCAAGCCGGAGTTGACATTGGAGAAAAGCATTTTACCTTACCGGCAGCATTGGAGCTTCTTTCCCCAACCAGTGCCTACATCACCATACAAGAGGGCAAATATCATCAGGTAAAGCGTATGTTTCATGCCATAGGCTGTGAAGTAATTTACTTAAAGCGTATCGCCTTTGCTTCTCTGAAATTAGAGGAATCTCTGTCATCCGGCGAGAGTCGTCCCTTACGGACAGAAGAACTGCAAGCACTGAAGAATCTTGTACGAATGGGTGAAAAATAAGGTAAGCATATCTTCACTTTACTACATTAACGCATTGACATATTAAAGTTTTAAGACTACAATAATCTATGCTGGACGTGAGCAATGAATGAAGGAAGGAATGAGAATGAATTTATCCAATCACTTTACGGTCGGTTTTATCGGGCTAGGGCTGATCGGCGGATCCATAGCCAAGTCGATCCGAAGGCTGTTCCCAGACTACAGGATCGTTGCTTTTGACACGGATTCTGCCGCTTTACAGGCAGCTGTTACAGACGGAACGGTATCCATACCGGTTTATGAATTAAATGAAGCGTTTTCCGAATGTGATTATATTTTTTTATGTGCGCCGGTTCACTATAATATTGCCTATCTTTCGGCCTTAAAGAAATGGAGAAAGCCTTCTTGCATTCTGACCGATGTAGGAAGTGTAAAAACCGACATCTATCAGGCGGTTCTGGAGCAAGGGCTTTCCGATTGTTTTATCGGCGGCCACCCTATGGTGGGTTCCGAGCGTTCCGGTTATGAAGCGGCAAACGATCATTTAATTGAAAATGCTTATTATTTTATTACACCTTCTTCCTCGGTGGATAAGAAAAAGGTTGAAGAATTCTGTACCTTCATTGAGGATCTGGGTGCCATTACCATAGTATATTCTCCCGCCCGGCACGACCAGACCACTGCGTATATCAGTCACATTCCACATATTATCGCCTCGGAACTGGTGAATCTAGTCCGGGAAAAGGATGATCCCAGAGGGCTAAACCGCCAGCTTGCGGCTGGAGGCTTCAAGGACATCACCCGCATCGCTTCCTCAAACCCGATCATCTGGGAGCATATCCTGCTTAGCAATGCAGCCAATATCATTGCAGGACTGGAAGAATATATTGAAGATCTGCAACAAATCGTAGAAGCCATACATCGAAAAGATACGGATTATATCCATGCCTTTTTCAGTCAGGCACAACAATACCGGGATTCCATACCGAATAATGCCACTGGTGTCATTCGCATGAATTTTGAAATCTTTGTGGATATACCGGATGAACCCGGTGCCATTTCCGGCGTGATCGATAAAATCGGAATGGCAGGAATTAACCTGAAAAATCTTGGAATTTCCCATAACCGGGAAGATGAAGAAGGCGTTCTTCGGATTTCGTTTTATGACAATGCGTCTGCTGCTGCCTCCGCCGATCTGCTGCGTGAGGCCGGTTATACGGTATATGAGCGCTGAGTTTGTTTACCTCTTTGGCAGACTTCACAGCAGCTAAATCATCAACAGGAAAAAGGAGAAGTTTATGCGATTCACGAAAAGAACAGCATTACATGGCGAATTAACCGTACCGGGAGATAAGTCCATCTCCCATCGAACTATCATGCTCGGAGCGATTGCGGAAGGAACCACCGAAGTACGGGGGTTTTTACAAGGAGCTGACTGTCTTTCCTCGATTGCCTGTTTTAGACAGTTGGGAATTGAGATTGAAAATACGCCGGAGCTTGTACGTATTCATGGAAAAGGCCTTCATCACTTGCAGCCTTCCAAGCAAATATTAGATGCCGGAAACAGCGGTACGACCACCCGATTGATCTCTGGTATTCTTGCTGCCCAGCCTTTTACCAGCCGGATCACCGGAGACGCATCGATCCAAAGGCGGCCTATGAACCGTATCATTACCCCTCTGCGTCAGATGGGTGCCGATATTACCAGTGAAGCCGGGAATGGCTGTGTCCCACTTCGTATTCAAGGACGCCCGCTTACCGGAATCCACTATACTTCACCCGTCGCCTCGGCTCAGGTAAAATCTGCTATTTTACTGGCAGGACTTTATGCGGAAGGAAGTACCAGTGTAACCGAGCCATATCTATCCAGAAACCATACGGAACTGATGCTGAAAGCCTTTGGCGCAAGGCTTCATGTAGACGATACAACATCCACCATATATCCAGATCAGCATTTAACTGCACAGGCCATTTCCGTTCCGGGAGACATTTCATCTGCTGCCTATTTTCTGGCAGCCGGTTTGATCACTCCAAATTCTTCCATTACTATCAAACATGTAGGAATCAATCCTACCAGAGACGGAATCCTTGAAGTCTGCCAAGCGATGGGCGGAACCGTGATATTAGAGCATATACAAGATACCACAGGTGAACCTACTGCCGATATTACGGTACAGAGCAGTTCATTGAAGGGAACCGTTATAGAGGGAGCATTGATTCCAAAGCTCATTGATGAATTACCGATCTTGGCAGTCCTTGCCTGCTTTGCAGAAGGTACTACTGTTATCCGAGACGCCCAAGAACTAAAGGTAAAAGAATCCAATCGAATTGATGTGATGGTAGAAAACTTAAAAGCAATGGGTGCCGATGTAGAAGGCACGAAAGACGGTATGATCATTCACGGCGGCAAGCCGCTTCACGGAGCCTGTATTGACAGTCATCTGGATCATCGGATCGCAATGAGCTTTGCCATTGCAGGCTTAAATGCAGACGGAGAGACGAAAATCAAGGGAGACGAATGCATAGCTATCTCTTATCCCGGCTTTTATCAGGATCTACAGATGTTGTATTAAGCCATTGGCTTGCAGTCATACTCAACCAAAAACAGGAGCATCATACTGCTTACCATTCTCTGGTAATTTCAGCTTCCTGAATTCCATATCGTTTACGGAATTCTTTTTCATCTTTTTTATTGGTAATCAGCATGATGTCCTGAAATTTTCCGGTCTTTAAATCTTTAAAACCTGCTACTTGTTCTCCCGTACAGATACTAATCCGGATCACCGGTTTTTTTTCCTCTTTATTATAGGTTTCCTTTTGTTTTTTTTCAAACATTGCCTTCTCCTGCTTAACGAAACTGGCTTCTTTGGATCCGCACCTGATTAAAATGCTCCACCAGGTAAGCAACATCCTCTTCCTTCGTACTGATATTGGGAATGGATAGCAGTTCCTCTCCCTTTTCATTCATTGCCCGAAGTCCATAACTAGTTGATTCCTGCTCCTTATCCTCTGTACTGTTCGTAACGGTCATGGCATAACGAATCATTATTTTCAGCTCCTTTAACATTTGGTAAATTTAATTTCTTTTGTACTCTTATTGTAACTGGAAACAGGCTCGAATCCCATCGTAAGTCTTCGTATTGTTTCGACCTATATTCGCAAATTTGAGTCACAAAAATTTACCAGATAAAAGCTTGTATATGCTATGCCTGTAACAGAGCTTAATCGATTATAAACATGGCATCTCCAAAGCTGAAAAACCGATATTTTTCATTAACCGCTTCCTGATAAGCCCGTAGCACCGTTTCCCGGTCTGCAAATGCAGAAACCAACATTATCAAAGTGGATTGCGGAAGATGGAAATTCGTAATTAACCCGTCAATGGTTTTAAATCGATAACCGGGATAGATAAAAATATCTGTCCAGCCGCTTCCAGCCGGTACATGACCGGTCTCATCAGCAACCGATTCAATCGTTCTGGTACTGGTAGTTCCAACAGAAATCACTCGTCCGCCTGCCGCTTTCGTTTCATTTATGATATGGGCGGCTTCCTCTTCCAGCATATAAAACTCGGAATGCATATGATGCTCCAATACGTTATCTACCTTGACCGGACGAAAGGTTCCCAAACCTACATGAAGCGTAACTTCCGCAATTCGGATTCCTTTTTCCCGGATACGTTCCAATAATTCCTCAGTAAAATGCAGACCGGCAGTCGGTGCCGCCGCAGAGCCATCGTATCTGGCATAAACCGTCTGATACCGGTTTTTATCTGTAAGCTGATGCTTAATGTAAGGCGGCAGAGGCATCTGCCCCAGCTGATCTAGGATTTCTTCAAAGATTCCTTCATATTCAAACCGTATCAGACGATTCCCTTCTTCTACTATATCCGTCACTTCACCGGTCAGCAGACCTTCTCCGAATTGAATTCTGGTTCCTATCTTTGCTTTTTTCCCCGGTTTTACCAGAGACTCCCAAACCCTTTCTTCCTTTCGCTTTAAAAGCAGAATCTCTACTGCTCCACCGGTTTCCTCCCGAGTTCCTAACAGGCGTGCAGGGATTACTTTTGTATTATTGACTACCAGGCAATCCCCGGCCTGCAAATATTCAATTATATCGTAAAAATGTTTATGCTCGATCTTACCGGTCTTTCTGTGCAGCACCATCAGACGGGAGTTATCCCGTTTATCCAAGGGATCCTGTGCAATCAGCGCCTCCGGCAGTTCATAATCGAAATCACTAACCTTCATACTGTTATCCTTTTCTTTCAGGCTCTGAGTTCAACGCCCAGCTTCTTTAATGCTTCTATGATCGCTTCCGTGATTTTATTGACCTCGTTGGCTTCCAGATTCCGATCCTTCGCCCGGAAAGTCATGGTATATGCAACGGATTTCTTACCGGCTTCTACCTGTTCACCTTCATATACATCAAAAAGCTGATAGCTTTCCAGAAGCTTTCCGCCGTGCTTCTTAATGATCTCTTCTATCTGTCCAACAAAAATCGTCTTATCCATTACCATACTTAAATCTCTGGTGCTTGCCGGGAATTTCGCAATTCCTTCATATTTTCGATCAAAGGTAGCTAATGCTGTCAGTTTGGGAAGATCGATCACTGCTACATAGATTTCTCCCTTCATATCATAATTATCTACTACCTCCGGATGCAGCTGCCCGATATACCCGATTTCTTCCTTTCCATTCATAATGGCCGCCTGACGTCCCGGATGCAGAAACGGATAGCCGCCATCAGGCCGGTAAGTAAATCGTTGATATAAACCTAATGCCCGGAATAATTCCTCCAACACGCCTTTCATGGTAAAGAAATCACCGGTTCCATACATACCAAGCGTCAGCATCTTCCGCTCCTCCGGAAGCTCTGTAAGGGGAAGCGCTTTCGGCAGATAAATATTTCCTATTTCATACAGTCTTGCATTTTTATTTCTTCGATTATAATTGGTCGCAAGCGATGTGATCATTCCGTTCAGGGAAATCGTTCTCATGATGGAGAAATCTTCCCCTAACGGATTGGCAATCACGATTGCATTCCGGAGTTTGGAATCTGCCGGTATCAGCAGTTTATCAAATACCTTCGGACTTTCAAAGGAATAGGTCATGCCGCCGGAAAATCCGTTATTTTCACAAACATCTCGTGCTACGTCCTCTACCCGCATAGCAAAGGATTTCTTTCCTACCGTAGCTTCGCCGCAAGGAAGGGTTGAAGGCAGCTTATCATAACCATATAATCTGGCTACCTCCTCTGCTAAATCCGCCATGCAATGCAGATCCTGACGATAAGTCGGAACCGTCAACTGATTCTTTTCTTTCTCATACGTCAATCCCAAACGGCCAAAGAAATCAAGCATTTGATTTTCCGGTATATCCATTCCCAATAATCGGTTCATTTTCTCCGGTTCAAAAGGCAGAGTCCACGGCTCAACCGGATTCGGATAAATATCAATTACTCCCTCGACTACCTCACCACAGTCCAATTCTTCAATTAACTGACAGGCCCGATTGATCGCCTCTAACGCCAGATTCGGATCCAAGCCTTTTTCAAACTTGGACGATGCATCTGTCCGAAGCCCGATCCGCTTTGACGACAACCGGATATTCGTTCCATCAAAACAGGCGGCTTCAAATAACAAGGTAGAGATCTGATCTGTTACCATAGAGTTTTCTCCACCCATGATACCGGCAATCCCGATTTCCTTTTCTCCATCACAAATCATCAGCACATCGGAATCCAGCGTCCGCTCCTGACCATCTAAGGTAATGAATTTATCACCGTCTTTCGCCCGTTTCACTACAATCTTGTGTCCAGCCACCCGGTCTAAATCAAAAGCATGCATCGGCTGGCCATATTCCTCCATGACATAATTCGTTATATCTACTAAATTATTTATGGAACGGATTCCCTGTGCTGCCAGTCGTTCCCGCATCCATTTGGGAGAAGGGCCAATCTTTAAGTTCTTCACTACTCTTGCACAGTACCTCGGACACAGATCCGCTGCCTCTACCTCGACGGAAGCATATTGCTCGACCGCCCCGCCTTTTACGGTATCCGGAACTATCGGCGGGCAGAAGGGCAGTCCATAGGTTGCTGCTGCTTCCCTTGCCATTCCAATCATGCTAAAACAATCTACACGGTTTGAAGTGATTTCATATTCAACCACTGCATCATGCAGACCCAGTGCTTCAACAGCATCTTGTCCGGGCTGAACACCGGAATCTTTTGGAAACACATAGATACCATCCTCCGGCGCTTCCGGATACAAATCCCGAGAAGAACCAAGCTCCTCAATAGCACACATCATGCCAAAGGATTCCACGCCACGCAGCTTTCCTTTTTTTATCTTGATTCCGTTTTCCGGCAGAGGGCCGCCATCGTGGCCACCTGCCACTTTTCCACCGTCTAATACCGTCGGTACCAAATCCCCTTCCTTGACATTCGCAGCGCCTGTAACAATCTGAATAGGGCTTTCCGCACCAATATCCACCTGACAGACTACCAGCTTATCGGCATCCGGATGGGCCTCAATCTTCAAGATTTTTCCGACTACGATCTTCTCTAAATTTTTATCTTTTTTTTCAACGCTTTCCACATGGGAACCGGACAAGGTAATGGCATCAACAAAATCTTCTACAGCAACATTCAGATCCGGCACGTATACCTTTAACCAAGACATAGGTGTATTCATTTTATATCAACCTCCATACTTTCTTTACTATCCTAAAACTGTCTCAAGAATCGCATATCATTCTCATACAGCAAACGCATATCGTCAATTTCATATTTTAACAGTGCTACCCGTTCCAGTCCGATACCAAACGCAAAACCGGAATATTCCTCCGGATCAATTCCGCAATCCTTCAGTACCTTTGGATGCACCATGCCGCAGCCAAGTATCTCGATCCATCCACTGCCTTTGCACATCCGGCAGCCTTTTCCTCCACATTTAAAGCAGCTTACATCCACCTCCGCACTGGGTTCTGTAAACGGAAAATGATGGGGACGCAGCTTGATCTTGGTTTCCGGCCCGAAAAACTCTCTGGCAAACTGTTCCAATGTTCCCTTTAAATCCGCAAAGGTAATATTTTTATCAACCACTAATCCCTCCACCTGATGAAAGGACGGGGAGTGGGTGGCATCCACCTCATCCGAACGGAAAACACGTCCGGGTGCAATGATCCGAATCGGCATCCTGCCGGTTTCCATCACTCTTGCCTGTACCGGCGAGGTCTGTGTCCGAAGAAGAATATCTTTTGTGATATAAAAGGTATCCTGCTCGTCCTTTGCCGGATGATTGGCCGGAATATTCAGCAATTCAAAATTATAATGGTCATATTCTACCTCCGGTCCTTCCACAATCTCATAACCCATTCCGATAAATACACGCTCCAAATCCTCTAATGCGATCTGATTCGGATGTCTGTGTCCTTTCATATGACGCTTGCCCGGAAGGGTAACGTCGATAACCTCTTTTTTCATTTTTTCTTCCCGTAGTCGTTTTGCAATCTCTTTTTGCACCTTTTCCAACTGTTCCTCGATTGCTGTCCGGGTATCATTTACCATTTGTCCAACCCTGGGACGCTCCTCTGGTGCTACATCCTTCATACTTTTTAATACCTGTGTCAGCGCACCCTTTTTGCCTAAAACACTGACCTTAATCTCATTTAAGGCTTCCAGATCCTTTGCCTCCTCGATTTTTGCAATGGCCTCCTGCCGGATTGCCTTAAGCTTTTCTTTCATAGTTTCCTTCCTCCTGTTATTTCTTTTTTCTTTTCAAATCAATGCATCTGCTAAACGATTATTCATGGACCTTTTCTATTGTTCAACACCCGCTATCCTCCATCTATAGCAATGAGAACCTTCTTTCATCTGACAAAAAAAGCTCCTCCCGAAAAGGGACGAGCAATATTTGTCGTGGTACCACCCTGATTCCTGTACATACATACAGGCACTCAAATCATGTATAACGGCATGACCCGTTCTGTCCTACTGTTACTTCAAACAAAAAGCTCCGGTGTGAAACTAAGAATCTGCTCTTCCTTAAGGGATTTCCAGCCATTGATCCCTTTTCTCTGGCAGGGGCAGCCGATTCCTTCCTGCACCTTCTTCGCAATCGAATATGAAAATATTTTGGAACGAAATCCGCTCCCATTCCTTACCATCATAGACTTGAACCAATATGCTGTCAAGTCTGATTATTCCATCTGTCAAAATTTTTCGCTTCTAACAGAAAAAACTTACAAATCCCATACCGGCCGTGCAGATAGTAATAATTATGTCCAAAATTAACTGTATCAGGATCGAAGCACCGGAAAGGCCAATTCCCCAGCCGCCCAGATTCCGATTCACAGGCACCGGCTTTTTATTGATGCCAACGATTCCCAATATAAGTCCGGTAATACTAACCAAATATAACGGATTGATAAAAAAGCTGACAATCCCTAACACCAAAGCGGCTGTACAGATTCCGCTTTTTTCTTTGACCGGTTCAACCATTCCATATCTTTGTTCAGGCTGTGGTCCCGTCCAATTTCCCATTCCTGCATTTGGCTGTGCCTGCCCCTCTACCGATCCGGTAAATACTTCCGGTTCCGGATGCTTCTCCGTCTGATCGTTTTGTATATTCTGTTGATTTTCATCCATAAAGTTTCCTCCATACCAAAACCTTTTATTTATCATATCGACTCCGGCGTCTCCTGTCAACAAAAGTTTTGCTTCCCCATTTGAACCTGATAGGAGATGAAACGATTTTTCACTTCCAAAAACTTACTCTTAGCAATGTTTAAAACGGTACCGTTATATAATTCCGCCTGGTATCGTTCCATCTTCTTTATATATCTTAAATTCACAAGATAACTTTGATGGATCCTGCAAAAATCCTGATGCTTCAAAAGCATCTCTATCGTATCCAGCTTTTCATACATCGAGCACCGCAATTCCTGTTTCCCTTTAATATAAAAAAGCAACTTATGCAAATGGCTTTCCACATATAACAGTTCTTCGATTCCTAGTACCAGTGTGCCTTCCAGAAATTCAAATTCATGCCTCCAAATGCGTTGATCCAATTCCCTTAATACTGCATCCAGACACTCCTGCAAGGAAAATTCCAGCTTTTCCTTTTCCTTCAAAAGAAATCGAACAGCCTTTACCTTATAGCCCTCAAGGGCATAATTCATAAAAGCTGTTACAAAAACAAGATAGGTATCCGTTGAAAACTGTCTGATTTGTCTTGCTGTTTCTAACCCGTCAAGCTCTTCCATTCGAATGTCCAGAAAAATAATATGATACTGCTTTATACCTTCTCCTTTTTCTATGAGGCTTCTGCCGGAATGAAAGGCATCAATCCGGTACTCCAGTTGTCTGCATTCCATATACTTTATAAGCAGCTGCTTTTCATACAAAAGAAAATCTTCTTCGTCATCACAGATAGCAATTCTTAACACCTTGCTTCCTCCTGTCGTACTGTACCCGTTCATTATCTTCCAGCGGAGGGGATTTTACAACAAAATATGACAGATACGGAAAAAATCCGTCAAAATCTACTGTCTTAACAAGCAGCAAATTTTAACGGATCTTCCATGATTGAAACTATCCCTTACAAGCATATGTATCAATCTATTGTTCGAGGCTTCGAATCTTCCATGCAAAATTAGCAATACGAATGCCGGAAACCACTGTCCATAAGAAACCAACTTTAGCAGTCTTTTATTCCTGCCGGATTAAGAATATGTCCTGAAAGAAAGATGCGGATAACCGTATAGAATGTAGAAAGAAAGACAGCGGTTTCTTTGCACAGACCTGATTTTTCCTCTATATTTATTTAAATTGATTGAGACAAATTATGCAAGTATTCTTGCATAATTTGCCTCCAGATTGCATAATTAAGATTAAATTTGCATTTTTACACAATGCTTTAACTTTCCAAAGCAAGCACTCCCCGCATATCAATTAACGGAGCACCCGTACCACGGATATAATCGCCCGTAATGGTCACTCTGCCGATACTGTCATCTCTGGGAATCTGATACATAATATCCAGCATGAATTCCTCAATGATCGCCCGCAATGCTCTTGCACCCGTCTTCTTTTCCATCGCCTTTTCTGCAATGGCCTCATAAGCGGAATCATCAAATTGCAGATCCACCTCATCTAAGCTTAACAACTTTTGATATTGTTTCAGGATCGCATTTTTAGGTTCTTTTAAAATCTGTATCATTTTTTCCTTATCGAGTGCCTCCAGTGTATAGATCACAGGAAGCCGCCCCAGAAATTCCGGTATCATGCCGAATTCCCGTAAATCCTCAATCGTAACCTGCTTTAATAAGTTCGTGTCCTTATCATATTTATCCTTTAGATCCGCCCGGAATCCAATCGAAGACTGCTTATTCAGTCTTTCCTTAATAATGTCCTCCAAATCCGGAAAGGCTCCGCCGCAGATAAACAGGATATTTTTCGTATTGATGGTGGTCAGCGGAACCATAGCATTCTTACTGCCGGCACCCACCGGAACCTCAACTTCTGCCCCTTCTAACAGCTTTAAAAGTCCCTGCTGCACAGACTCCCCGCTGACGTCACGACTGTTAGTATTCCTCTTTTTTGCAATCTTGTCTATCTCGTCAATAAAAACAATCCCCCGCTCTGCTTTTTCTACATCATTATCTGCCGCCGCCAACAGCTTAGAAAGCACACTTTCTACGTCATCTCCTATGTAACCGGCTTCCGTAAGTGTAGTTGCATCCGTAATCGCAAGCGGAACATTCAAAAGCCGGGCAATGGTTTTTACCAGATATGTTTTCCCACTGCCGGTTGGCCCGATCATCAGCATATTGGATTTTTCTATCTCAATGTCATCGACCGTATCCGTCAGCACTCGCTTATAGTGATTATAAACTGCTACGGATATTACCTTCTTTGCATAATCTTGCCCGATCACATACTCATCTAAGTGTGCCTTCATGATATGCGGCGCCGGAATACTTTTCAGATTCAGTTCCTGCTCCTGCTTTTTTTCTTCCTTTTTTTTCTTTTTTACCTTTTGGGATTTTGGAATATCCTGTGCATTGCCAAAATGGAACTGGGACATATCAAAATTACTTAAATCCACAAACTGCATACCGCCATTGCCGCTAAACGTATCAAAGGTATTCTGCATACAGCTTGGGCAGACATAAATGTCGTTTGGCAGATGGATCAGCTTTCCGGTTACACTTTCCGGTCTGCGGCACAGATAACAATACTTTTCATATTCCACTTCTTCTTCCTGATCTTCATTTTCAATTATATCTTTAGCCATTTTATCCTCCATTGACAGGCGGGAATCCCGCCCTATGAACTCTGCTTTTTATCCCGTGAGCATCACACTGTCTTTCTAGTGCTTCATTATAACAAATAACCAATCAAAATTCTATCCATATTTATAGGAATAAATTGAAAATTTTGTAAAATCAACGAGGGTTCAAACTTCCTTCCGTGTTTCCACAGAACATAAGCCAATCAGGGTTCCCGCACCATAAACCAGATGCAGGCAAAAAAACAAAATGGGAAGCAATAAATACGATGGATAAACTTTCTTCGTTTCTCTTCCCAGAATCCCTAAAACCGCCATTCCAACTGCCAATAGCCAATACATTCCCCACATCAGGATACCGGGCCACATACAATGCAGAAAAAAAAGAACGGTAGTTGCCAGAATCCCCAAGAGAAACAAAAAGGGAACAAAATGATAAAGCGACAGACATTTGGGACAGATTTTCACAGTTCGGCCAATCCAGTATCCGTTCCCGTACTTTTGCTTCAGCATGCCGGAAAAGGAATTCCGGATATGCTGATAGGAAATAATTTCCGGATCATAACAGAACCGATACCCTGCCTGCCGCATTCGATAATGGAGTTCATTATCCTCTGTCCGCCCAAGTGCTTCATTAAACCCGCCTATCTCCTGAAAAATACTTCTTCGATATGCTGCATGAAACATGGAATTCACATATCTGCGTTCTGTTTTTCGGCGATAAGGAGCTATACTGCTTCCAAACATGGAGCTTTCCGCCAAAAACAGGGTTTCTTTCCAGGGCGTCGGCTGATCAATGATATTGGGACGTGGTCCGCCGGTTATCCTTTCTCCTTCCATATGCAGCATAACATTTTTCCGGACAAAATCAGGAGGAATTGACGCATGGGCATCAATTCGGATCAGAATATCTTCCCGCGCCTCCCGAATCACTACATTCCAGCCTGCCGCCTGCTTGCGTTTCGGATTGTCAAGTACGGCAATCCGACGGAAGCCAAGCGCTTTGCACTGTTTTGCATATGCCTCCATCTGTTGTCTGGTGGTATCGGTAGAGGCACTGTCCACTAAAAGCACCTCCATCTGATCATGCGGATAATCCTGAGCAGAAAAATCACTGAGCAAATCATGTATAACCCCGGCTTCATTGTAAGCCACCACGCCTAGGGTAACTGTAAATTGTGATGCTTTCTTTTCTTCCACTTTCTGTTGCTCTTCCATATTCTTTCCTTCTTGAAGCCATTTTTCACCGTATCTATAGTTACAGGTGAATGAAAACTGTGTTATCTAAGCAAGCCTGCGATAACAGGTATGAAATTTTTCAATCACATAGGCAACCTGCTCGTCTGTCAGACAGGTATGCAGCGGAAGGGTAATCTCATTTTCAAACTGCCCTACCGCATTGGGGAACGCTTCTTTCCGGAAGCCTAATTTTTGATATGCGCTATGCAAAGGCAGAGGCTTATAGTGAACATTGGTGCTGACTCCCTCTTCTGCCAGAGCAGTTATCAAAGCATTCCTAAATTCCATACCTTTTCCTTCCAGCCAAAGGAGACACAGGTGTCCACTGGAACGATACTCCTCTCCCCTATGCTTTAATCCATGCACCGGCAGATCGGATAATCCCTGCTCATACATGGAAAGTATCTCATGTCGTCGATTTAACATCGTTTCATATCGTTTTAACTGCACCAGACCGATGGAAGCATGTACATCCGTCATATTACATTTATAATAGGGTTCGATAATATCATATTCCCAAGCGCCAAGCATGGTCTTTGCCAGTGCATCTTTCGACTGTCCATGTAAGGACAACAGCATATACTGCCGATAAACCGCATCGGAATCCATACCGGCAGTCGTCTTCCATGTAACGCCGCCCCCCTCCGCAGTGGTAAGATTTTTCACTGCATGAAAGGAAAAGGAAGAAAAATCTGCAATACTTCCACTTTTCTTTCCCTTTCGGACAGCGCCAAAGGAATGGGAGGCATCAGCCAGCACAATTACCCTTCCATACAGGCTTTGCATAGCAGTTTTCGGTTGAAATAATGCCTTTTTTCGTTCTACGATTTCATAAATACGGTCATAATCGCATATAATGCCTGCTATATCTACCGGAATGATAACTTTGGTTTTACGGGTGATTTTTTCTTCCAGCTGTTCATAATCCATTTCCAATGAATCCTTCTGGGTATCGACCAAGACCAGAGTAGCCCCGGTATGGCATACGACACTGGCAGATGCTGTATAGGTATATGCAGTGGTGATTACTTCATCACCCGGTCCCACTCCCAGCAAACGCAAGGTCATCTCCATACAGGCAGTTGAAGAATTCAGACAGGCGCAATGTTTTGTTCCACAATATTCAGCCAGCTTCCGTTCCAGTTCCTTTGTCTTTGGGCCTGTGGTAATCCAGCCGGAACGTAAAGTTTCTGCTACAGCAGCAATTTCCTCCTCTGTAATATCCGGTGGTGAAAATGGTATCTTCATATTTCTCTTAACTCCTTCCCTTTATTGAAACACTGCCAACACGGTATCCAGCATGATCCGGATATCCCGCCAAAATCGAAATTCTCTTAAATAGTTCAGATTATAACGCATCTTTTCCGGCAACACCTGTTCTACATATACCCGGTCCACATCAGCCGCCCCTGCCAGCAAAGCGTCCTCATCCTTATATTTGATACTTGCCTCCGAAGTAATGCCGGCAGGCAGCAGCAGGGTTGCCCACATCTCCGGTGTATACTGCTTCACATATCGTGGAACCTCCGGTCTGGTTCCCACAAAGCTCATATCCCCTGTCAATACGTTAAAAAGCTGCGGCAGCTCATCCAAACGATATTTTCTAAGAAAATGACCGGCACGGGTAATCCGGGCGTCTTCCTTCACCGTCACCTGGCTTCCCAGTTTTTCCGCTTCGGTCACCATAGTCCGGAATTTATAAATCCGGAATTCTTTTCCTCCGGTAGTCACCCGAATCTGACGAAAAAGCACCGGTCCTTTGGAATCCAGTTTGATCCAGAGAGCGATCCCAAGCATAACCGGTGACAAACAAAGAATCAAAAGCAAAGAAACCGTCAAATCAAAACAGCGTTTCCAAACTAAGCCCATACGCTTCTTCTTCAAAGCTTCATAATATTCCTTCACTTCCGGTATCCGCATTGTGTCCGGCATCCGGTTCCATTTTGCAAGCATCATACGGTATCCTTTCCTGTCTATTCCTGCTCCTGCGGATTATAGGTAGGTACGATCTCCTTAATGATTTTTCGTATATCATCTGGTTCCTGATCCATTACCTTTTTCAGAGAGTCCAACTGCCGGATAAATTTCTCTTCATCGATCTCAATCGGCTTTCCGATATGGATCATCTTATTTTCCGTATCCCGCATTCCCTCTTCTCCCATCAGAAGCTCCTCATACAGTTTTTCACCCGGTCGAAGTCCGGTAAATTTAATTTCAATATCCTCATATGGAGTATAACCGGATAAACGGATTAAATTCTCTGCCAGATCCAGAATCTTCACAGGCTCTCCCATATTTAAAACAAAGATTTCACCGCCCTTTGCATAAACGCCTGCTTCGATCACCAATGATACCGCCTCTGGAATAGTCATGAAATACCGGATAATATCCGGATGCGTGACTGTAACCGGACCGCCTCTCGCTATCTGCTTTTTAAATAACGGAATCACACTTCCATTGCTGCCCAATACATTTCCAAACCGAACTGCTACAAACTCCGTTTCTGAACGGTTATTATACATCTGAACGATCATTTCGCATATCCGTTTTGAAGCTCCCATGATATTAGTAGGATTTACAGCTTTATCCGTCGAGATCAGTACAAATCTCTGGGTTCCGTATCGGTCTGCCGCCTGTACTGTCTTCAAGGTTCCAAATACATTGTTTTTGATCGCTTCATTGGGGCTGTCCTCCATCAAAGGCACATGCTTATGCGCTGCGGCGTGGTACACAATATCCGGACGGTATCTGTCAAAGATATAATTCATTCGGCTGGTATTGCGGACAGAGCCGATCAGGACTACCAAATTCAGTCTTGGGAATTTTCGTTCCAGCTCCTGTTTGATTTCGTAAGCATTATTCTCATAAATATCCAAAATAATAAGCTGCTTTGGTATATGCACTGCTAATTGACGACAAAGCTCACTGCCGATAGAACCCCCTCCGCCAGTCACTAAAACCACTTTTCCACGCACATATTCCGCTATCGAATCCACATTAACGGTTATCGGTTCCCGTCCCAGCAAGTCCTCGATTTCCACGCCTCTTAGATTACTGATTCCCACTTCTCCGTTTACCAGCTGATAAATCCCCGGAACAATTTTTAATTCACAGTCCGTTTCTTTACAGATATTTGTAATTTCCTTCACATTTTTCTTGGAAGCGGAAGGAAGTGCGATAATGATTTCATCGATCTCATACTTACGCGCATTATGAAGGATCGTATCCCGATTCCCCACTACCCGGATTCCCTGCACATATTTTCCCAGCTTACCGGGATCGTCATCGATCAGGCACTTCACCTGACCGTTGATGTACCGGCTGTTGGTGATCTCTTTAATCAGCATATTGCAGGATTCACCGGCCCCGATGATCATGATCCGATTTCCATTCTTATTCCGCAGCCGCTTGTTTTTCAACATACGGAAAAACCGATAGAAAAACCGGGATGCCAGAATCATAAATACAAAAATACCAAAATAGATGATATAATAGCTTCGGAACATATTAAGCCTCAGCAAATGATAGCCAAAAAACTGCAAGACAACCGACAGGCCGCTGGCCATCACCACATTTCCGGCCTCTAAGGGTCCGGCAAACCGCCAGATACTGCTGTAAAGCTTAAAACATGTAAATATAATCAGCGTACAGATAATATTGATCGGCAGATACTGCCACATCATCTGGATATACTGCAATTCAATCGCCGCATAGTTTAGATTAAAACGAACTAAAATCGCCAATCCACTGGCGATAAAAATTGCTGAAATATCGTATATGATCAAAAGAATACGTCTCACCAGCAACTGCTGGTCAAAGGGTTCCTTTCTTTTTTTCTGTATCAATTCACTTACCTTCATGTTATCTCCCAGTGGGCCTTGTACCTTTTTCCTTTATCCGTTTTGCGCCCATTTCCTTCTTAGATGCTGTATCCCTTTTCTTTTAGTAAATCAACTACCTGATATACATATTGATTACAAAGAGCATCAGTTTCTGCTTCGACCATAACCCGGATCACAGGCTCCGTTCCACTCTCACGAATCAAGAGCCGCCCATCCGTTCCAAGCTCTTTTTCAATTTTTTTCACCAGACTGCAAATATCCGGATCGGACATTGCTTCCTGCTTATCGTTCACCTTAACATTTACTAAAAGCTGTGGATAAATAGTAAGATCATGGAATAATTCCGATACCCTTTGCTTGCTCTCCAGCATAACTTCCATAATCTTTAAAGAAGTCAATACACCGTCACCGGTAGTTGCAAACTTGCTGAATATAATATGTCCGGACTGCTCTCCGCCTAAGGAATGTCCATGTTCCATCATATTCTCATAAACATATTTATCGCCTACCGCTGTTTTTTCATACCGGATACCACAACGGTCAAACGCCTTATAAAGACCCAGATTCGACATCACTGTTGTGACTACCGTATCATTGGCTAATTCTCCTCTGCTTTTCAAATATTTTCCACAGAGATAAAGAATCTTATCCCCATCTATGATTTCCCCTTTATCGTCCACCGCCATACAGCGGTCCGCATCACCGTCGTAAGCAAACCCGATGTCCAAGCCCTTTTCCTTCACAAACTTCTGTAACACCTCGATATGAGTCGAACCGCAATGATCGTTAATGTTTACGCCGTCCGGTTCTGCATGGATCACATAGGTTTTCGCTCCCAAAGCCTCAAAAACATACCTGGCAACAGTAGAAGAAGCCCCGTTTGCACAATCTAAACCCACCCGGACATTTTTAAAGGAACGGGTAGCTAACGTCATCAAATATCCGATATACCGGTTTCTTCCGCTGGCATAATCCGTAGTACGCCCAATCCGCTCTCCGGTTGCAAAAGGGATCTCGCCGATCAGTCCATCAATATAGGCTTCTATCTGATTTTCTACAGAGGCATCCATTTTAGAACCGTTTCCATTCAGTATCTTGATCCCATTGTCATAAAACGGATTATGGCTGGCCGAGATCATGATACCGCAATCAAACTCATCAATCCTTGTGATATAGGAAACACTGGGAGTAGGTGTTACATGCATCAGACAGACGTCCGCACCACTGGCGGTCAATCCGGAAACTAAGGCATATTCAAACATATAGCTGGAACGCCTTGTATCCTTGCCAATCACTACCCTTGCTCTGCCATCTGCTTTTTGCTGTCCAAAATAATAGCCCAGAAACCGTCCTACCTTATATGCATGTTCTACAGTTAAGCTTACATTCGCTTCTCCTCGAAACCCATCTGTTCCAAAATATTTACCCATATGTTCTGTTTCCTTTCTGCTCCAATGGCACACATCTGTAATCCCTATCAAAATCCGATTGCAGACTGCCGGATAAGTATTCTTTATTATAGGATATTTTATCCAATTAAGCAAGGTATGTTCATAATACCTTCATTTTCTTTAGAAGTGTATAGGCAATTCCCCATTCTGTCTCTTGTTAATTTTTTCCGAATATACTATAATACTACAGTGAAAAAACAGTATAGATAATTTAGCATCAGGAGGTATAACACATGAAAGAAATGCTATTCATTTTCAATCCAACTGCTGGAAAGACACATATCAAAGACCGTCTGTTTGATGTCATCAGCGCTTTTTCAGAGGCTGATTACCGTGTGACCGTTTATCCTACGAGACAACCCTTTGACGGACGCAACATTGTCATTTCAGAAGGAAATGATTATGACATCATCGTATGTGCCGGCGGCGATGGCACTCTGGATGATGTAGTAACCGGATTCATGATAAGTAAAGCCTCCATTCCACTCGGATATATCCCCTGCGGTTCTACTAACGATT
>CANPZL010000032.1 GCA_947589055.1 uncultured Lachnospiraceae bacterium
CATCTTGCAGCTGTTTTTAATAAAGAAGGGTATCCGATTGTAGATCACTATACGTATGTGCTGGGCGGCGATGGCTGTATGATGGAAGGAATCTCTTATGAGGCATTTTCACTGGCTGGGACGTTAGGCTTGGGAAAATTGATCGTTTTATATGATTCCAATCAAATTTCCATAGAGGGCAGTACCGATATTGCCTTTCGTGAAAATGTACAACAGCGGTTTCAATCCTTTGGCTTCCAGACCTTGCTGGTAGAGGACGGAAACGACTTGGCGGCAATCGGAGATGCCATTGAAAAGGCAAAAGCGGAGCAAAACAAGCCTACCATGATAGAGGTACGGACGAAGATCGGATATGGCTGTCCGGCAAAAGAAGGAAAGGCATCTGCACATGGAGAGCCGCTTGGCGTTGAAAATGTTGCAGCTTTACGGAAAAATCTGGGCTGGGAAGAAACGGAAAGCTTTGTAATCCCGGAAGATGTATATGAAAATTTCCGGAAGCTGGCGGAAGAAGGAAAAAAGGCAGAGGCACAATGGAATGCCCTGTTTACAGAATATACGGAAACATATCCGGAGCAGAAGGCGCTTTGGGAGCAGTATTATGACAGTAAACGGGGGCAGCTTCTATATGACATGGAAGAATTCTGGTCCGTTCCGGATAAGGCGGAGGCGACCCGTAATTTATCCGGAAAGCTGCTAAATGTTATGAAATATGTGCTTCCAAACCTGTTTGGCGGAGCGGCAGATCTGTCTCCGTCTACGAAAACATATATGAATGATATGGGTGATTACTCCAAAGAATCCCCGGAAGGAAAAAATATCCACTTTGGGATCCGGGAAATCGCAATGGCGGCAATCGGCAACGGTATCGCCTTGCATGGCGGACTGCGGCCTTTTGTATCCACATTCTTTGTGTTTAGCGATTATGTAAAGCCTATGGCAAGGCTGTCATCTTTAATGGGACTTCCTTTAATCTATGTGCTGACCCATGACAGTATCGGCGTAGGAGAGGACGGGCCGACCCATGAGCCGATCGAGCAGTTGGCTATGTTACGGGCTTTGCCTAATTTTACGGTATATCGTCCGGCGGACGCAAGGGAAACAGCGGCAGCCTGGTATTATGCCGTCACTTCCGAACATACCCCGACTGCACTGGTGCTGTCCAGACAAAATCTGCCCCAGTTATCCGGCTCCGGTACGGAGGCGTTAAAGGGCGGTTATATTATAGCAGATTCCGAAAAGGAACTGCCGGACGCCATTATTCTGGCTACAGGTTCGGAGGTACAGCTGGGTATAGAAGCAAAGAAACGGTTGTTAGAGGAAGGAATCGACGTCCGGGTGGTAAGTATGCCTTCGATGGATGTATTTGAACAGCAGCCGCAGGAGTATAAGGATCAGGTGCTGCCAAAACAGGTTCGTGCCAGAGTGGCGGTAGAAGCACTTTCGGACTTCGGCTGGGGAGCCTATGTCGGGCTGGATGGAGCGGTGGTCTCCATGAAAGGCTTCGGAGCATCGGCACCGGGAAATCTCTTGTTTGAGCATTTTGGAATTACAACAGATGCAGTTGTGGAAGCAGTAAAGCATACATTCGAAATTAAATAAAGAATTCTGCGGGTTGTATAGAAACGATGCGGTGTTTTGTAAAAAAAGGCAAGCTCCTCATACATGAAGAGCTTGCCTTTTTTATGGAAAATCCGGTAAGGCTTCCTTATATTACAGTTCGCCCAGCGTTTGCAAGGCAGTACGTTTGATAATAGGCTGAAAATGTTCCGCCATATGGTAGGGCATTGCATAAGAAGTCTTGATCTTGGAACCAAACTCACACAGAGTATTGCATACCTGATTGAATTCGTCCGATGTATGATCGGAACGGTTTAGGATCAGATAATACCGGGAATCCCTAGGGTTTTTAAACAATGTGTTATCTCCGTTATAGACACCCCGCAGCTGTTCGGCAGCAGAGGTGACATTGCTTAAAGCAGAGAAAACGAAAATCCGGTAAATATCATAAGCGGACTTTTGCTCCGTTTCCGGTGAAACCTTCTCGGCAGTTGCCGCAAGCGGATTAAAGGACTTATGCTCTGCCGCCGCATTCCGAACAGCCTCCAAGTTTTCAACAATATTTCCAAGAACATCAAAGATGCTGGCGGAGTCAGAATTAACAAAATCCTCTCCCTCGGCGTCCTCATCCTCCTCTTCTTCATAATCCTCATACTCTTCAGAAGACTTTGTGAACTTAGAAAACCGGGTATCTAATTCCTCCGGATCCTCCACCTTGGTTATGATCAGGATCAAACAATCCGGATTGACAGGAATTGCTTCTATCATTAAGGGAATGTCTCCCACCTCGAACCCAACGTCATCGGAAGCCTTCTGCATCATATCACGAAACAACGCCTTTGCACGGTCTGTACCATAGGCAAGCTCGGTCAGGCGGATATTATGGTCTGCTAGATCGGATTTATTTAAAGTACAACGAATTTGATTCTCATTTAATTTTTCAATCTTCATCGAATCATCTCCTTTTCGTTATAATACGCTACAGAATTATTTCGTGCTATTTGTATTCTTAGTTTATCACAAATTAATCATATGTAAAGAGGATTTATACGGTAATTTTGTAAAAAAATTAGTAAATCTCAAAAAATTTCTTGAAAAATGTCAAAAAATAGATTATCATTTGACATGAGACAACCCAATATAAAAGAAAGGAGGTTTAAAAAATGAATCCCGATCAGTTCTGATATTCAAAAGGATTCTAAGTCTTGAGATTCAAGGTAATTTCTCACATTGGTCAGTCTCAGTATTCAGGAATTTTACCACAGAAAATATATACGCAGGTTTTGTAATGTCTCACAGTCCTTGCATGAACGGTCAGAATCGTTTGGTCTATCCGGTTTACCGGCCTGTCCCAGAATCTGTACCTTGTCTGCGTATGGAAAAGAGGTGATATGCAGCTGTCCACAGTGCGAGAGTATGCCAGAGGCAGATTTTGTTTTAATTTTAAAATGAATGATTACACATCATAATAGTATTACACAACGCACATATGTGTGGACATACAATTACAGGCAGGCACCGGGTTCTTGGTGCCTGTTTTTTACATGCAGGAAAATCTATAGGCATTCTTTATGGATATTCATCAGATTGGTTTAAGTACTGACGGACACCCTTGGATATAGCATAAGCAATTTTATCCTGATATATATCTGTATTCAGCAGTGCAGATTCCGCAGGATTCGACAGGAAGCCGCATTCGATGATCACCGCAGGGCAGCTTATATTTTTTAAAATATAATAAGAATCATTGGATTTGGATTTCCTTGTGTTTTCCGGATCAACGGTTTCCACCAGTGAATCTTGGATATATTCCGCTAATAGCTGGCTGTTGTCTGAGGTATGATAATAAAAGGTCTGGGCGCCATGCTCTCTGGGCGAGGGAAAGCTGTTCTGATGAATGCTGATCATCAGTGCCGGCTGGACTTTCTCGATCAGGGCAACCCGATTCTGCATATCGGACTGTTTTTTATTCCTTGCGTTTTCATCATTTAAGCTGCGATCCTCCTCACGGGTAAGATAAACGATACAGTCTTGGGCTTCCAGATAGTCTCGTAATCTTAATGCAATGGCAAGATTGATGTCTTTTTCCAGAAGATTATCAGCAGAGATTTTGCCGGGGTCGTAACCTCCGTGCCCTGCGTCGATCACGACAACGACGGGTTCTCTGGACTGCTGAAATACTTCTACGATGGAAAGACGGGTAAAAAGCACAAGCACAAAAAATAGCAAAAGCCCCGTTATGAAAAAATGTTTGCTGGGTATTTTCATAAAAACCTCATAAATTTATAAAAAAACCTGTCGTTATAATATATTCCTGTGGTATAATTTTAATGCACTTATCAAAGAAAATCTGTAGGACATACTATAAAGACAGCAAGTGGTAAGCGACGTTTTGATTACGGGGTAAGAAAGATAAATGAATACGATAATGGCAGAAGTAGCAAGTGATATTACGGAAGCTGAACCAAGTGAAGAACTGCAACAGGCGGCGGAAATTTTAAAAAGCGGCGGTCTGGTTGCGTTTCCAACGGAAACGGTTTATGGTCTGGGCGGAGATGCATTGAATCCTGCTGCTTCCCAAAAGATCTATGAAGCGAAGGGAAGGCCTTCGGATAATCCGCTGATCGTTCATATCGCAAGGGAAGAGGACTTGTCACGGGTCGCCAGGGAGATACCGGAAGCGGCTTATAAGCTGATAGATGTTTTCTGGCCCGGTCCGGTTACGTTTATTTTTCGTAAGCAGCCGGAGGTTCCGGATAGTACGACTGGAGGTTTGGATACAGTTGCTGTGCGGATGCCGTCTAATAGCGTTGCCCACGAGCTGCTTCGACGTTCCGGCGTACTGATCGCCGCTCCGAGTGCGAATCGTTCCGGAAGACCAAGCCCCACCTCTGCGGCTCATGTCTGGGAGGATTTAAATGGGAAGATAGATATGATTCTTGACGGTGGCAGCTGTCAGTACGGAATTGAATCAACGATTCTGGATATGACGGAAACGGTTCCTGTGATCTTACGGCCGGGGTTTGTTACAAAGGAAATGCTTGAGGAAGTGATTGGAGAGGTGGCGATGGATCGGGGAGCGGACAGACCTGCCGGTAACATACGTCCCAAGGCACCGGGTATGAAATATACCCATTATGCTCCTCAGGCAAAGATGTATATCGTTGAAGGACAGACCAAAAATGTTGTCCGTTGTATTAACCGTCTGGTAAAGGAACGACAGGCGGCAGGGTGCAGAGTGGGGATTCTGGCGACAAAGTATAACAGCCTCGCTTATGAAGGGGATGAGGTGATCGTAGTCGGGGAGCGTTCCGATGAGGTCATGATTTCCGCAAATCTATATCGATGCCTGCGGGAGTTTGATCAGCGGGGTGTGGATTATATTTATTCGGAGTCCTTTGCCGGCGGAAGGTTTGGCACCGCAATTATGAACCGGCTTTTGAAAGCGGCAGGGTATCGGGTGATACAGGCGCCAAGTATATAATATAAAAACCAGAGATGGAAAGGAGACAAAAATGATAGCATTAGGTTGTGACAGTGCCGGATATGGATTGAAGCAGGAGATTATCCGGTATTTGGAAGCAAAGGGATTGGAGTATAAGGATTTCGGCTGCTACAAAGAAGAAGCCTGCGATTATCCGATCTATGCAAAAGCAGTTGCGGAAGCAGTCGTATCCGGCGAGTGTGAGCAGGGAATACTGACTTGCGGTACCGGAATCGGAATGTCCATGGCGGCAAATAAGGTACCGGGGATCCGAGCGGCTTTGTGCCATGACTGCTTCAGTGCGGAGGCGACGAAGCAGCATAACGATGCGAATGTTCTGACGATGGGGGCAAGAGTGATCGGTCCGGGACTGGCAATAAAGATCGTCGATACTTTTTTAAATACGAAGTTTTCCGGAGAGGAACGTCACGTTCGGCGGGTTGGTATGCTGGAATATAAGGCTTGAGGTGCTTCCGCTGTTTAACCGTGCTTTATGGAATAGGATTCTGCAAAACAGGAAAAAATAGGAATCAATTCCGTATAAGGATACGATTGTTATAGACTTTTTTGGTATTATTTAGTATAATTTAACGTGAGGTGAACATACCATGCGGGAAGTATTTAAGATGATAGCACTGATAACCCAGATCGGAATCACTATGTTATCATCTGTTTTCGTGTGTGGGCTGGTTGGCTATTGGATTGATAATCGATTTGAAACCCATACCTTTCTTATTTTTCTGATCCTTGGAGTTGCAGGCGGTTATCGGGCAGTGTATTCCCTTGTGAAACAGTTTATAGGTCAAAAGGAGGATCGGAAGGAGCATGAACAGACTGGATCCGACCGTTAGGGATTTGCTGACAGGTGCTTTATTGTATGGAATTATCGTGGAAATCATTGGTCTGATATTTGTAGAGGAACGATTACGCTACAGTCTTGGTATCTTGGTGGGATACATCTGTGTGGTTGGAATTATCTGCCATATGTATTGGATACTGGAAAAAGCCTTGGATATGGATCCGGATTCCGCTTCCAAATACAGTCTGCGGAACAGTTTGCTTCGATATGTCTGTATATTTGCGGTTCTGGTGGCGGCTATGCTGATACCGCAGGTGAGTTTGATAGCGGTTGTTATCATGCTGTTAGGGATTAAGATCTCGGCGTATATGCAGCCGATGATCTATAAATATATTACCTCAAAAATCTTTAAAGAAAGAAGGTGAACCCATGGTGAATATGGCGGCCAGTGCTATGGGCCTGTTGGCGAGTATTGGCGAGATGCGGATACTATTATCCGAAGAAAAAACAGTAGATTTTTTTATCCATGAACTGATTCCGTATAATTTTTTTGGACAAACGGTTTATATTACGACGACCCATGTGTGTGAGCTGTTGATTATAATAGGGATTATCATCTTTGCTCTCGTGGCGAGGTTTAAGATCATGCATGCGGAAGAAGTGCCGAGAGGGTTTCAGAATATAATTGAATTGCTGATCGAAACGCTGGAAAAATATGTTCATGGAACTATGGGAAAGCATGGTACAAAGAGTTATGTGAACTATATTGGAACCATTATGCTGTTCATTCTGCTGTGCAACATATCGGGACTGGTCGGGCTTCGGGCCCCAACAGCGGATTATGGAACCACCTTATGTCTGGCGATTATCAGTGTGGCGATGATCCAGTATAACAATTTTAAATGGAATAAATTTGGTGCGATTACCGGATTGTTTCAACCGATTTGGTTTTTATTCCCGATCAATCTGATCGGTGAGGTAGCCACAGTGGTTTCCCTGTCCCTGCGTCTGTTTGGTAACGTAATGGCGGGAACCGTTATGATCAGCCTGTATTATACGCTGATGCCTGTGGTGGCGACCATTGGTATTCCGGCAGCATTCCATGCATATCTGGATGTGTTCTCCGGAGCGATTCAGGCATACGTGTTTACAATGTTGACAATGGTATTTATTACCAACAAAATAGAAGGTTAATATCTTTAATTAAATTATAGGAAAATGGAGGACTAAAAAATGAATCAGATCACAAACGAAGGTTTAATCTTAGCTTGTTCCGCAGTTGGCGCCGGTCTTGCAATGATCGCCGGTGTTGGTCCTGGTATTGGACAAGGTTATGCAGCCGGACAGGGTGCGGCAGCAGTTGGACGGAATCCGGGAGCAAAGGGCGATATTATGTCGACGATGCTGTTAGGTCAGGCGGTAGCCGAGACAACCGGTCTTTACGGTTTGGTCATCGCATTGCTTCTGATGTATGCAAATCCGTTATTAACCAGATTCCTCAAGCTGTAATAAGGAATGATATTCCTGAAACTAGCTGAAAGGAGGGACAGGACGTGTTTGATGTGTGTATTGGAATGAGCAGTATTTCCGTAGTGCTGGAAGGAAGGGTTTTCGGTCTGGATGCCCAGCTTGCGGCGGACATATTGATTCAGGCGATTGCGATTTTCCTGTTGTTTGGCTTCCTGTCATATGTGCTGTTTGAGCCGGTAAAGAAGCTTCTAAATAATCGTACAGAACGAATTAAAAATGACATTGAGAGTGCTAAAAAAGACAAAGAGGATGCTGCAAAGCTGAAGGAGGAATACGACGGAAAGCTTCATGCAGTCGACGCTGAGGTACAGGAAATCTTAAGCGATGCACGAAAGAAAGCAAAGAAACGGGAAAATGATATTATCGACGAAGCAAACGAAGAAGCGGCAAGAGTAAAACATCGTGCCACGCAGGACATAGAACTGGAAAAGGCAAAAGCGCAGGATGAGATCCGGCAGGAGATCATTCAGGTTGCAACGGCTATGGCGGCAAAAATCGTAACGGTTTCTTTGAGCGAGGAGCAGCAAAATGCACTGCTGGAGGAAACTTTAAAGGAAATGGGTGATGATACATGGCTAAGCAGGTAAATTCTACGTATGGCGATGCACTCTTTGAACTGGCTGTGGAAGAAAACCGGGTCGATGCGATTCTGGAAGAAGTTACCGGTCTCGATCAGGTACTGAAGGAGAATAAGGAGCTGATTCGTCTGCTCACGCATCCGGAAGTGTCAAAGGAAGAGAAATTAAAGCTGCTGGAAAATATTTTCCAGGGAAGAGTCAGCGACGCCTTGATGGGTACTCTGCTGATCGTAGTGAAAAATGACCGGAGCAGCGAGCTGCCGGAGATTTGCAGCTATGTGATCGGTAAGATCAAGGCTTATAAAAAGATTGGTATTGCTTATGTAACATCAGCGATAGAGCTGTCAAACGAACAGAAAAAGAAAATAGAACAAAAACTGCTGTCAACGACAGAGTATGAACAAATGGAAATGAACTATAAAGTGGATGCCGCTATAATCGGCGGTCTGATCATTCGGATAGAAGATCGGGTAGTAGACAGCAGTATAAAGGGACAGCTTTCGAGAATGTCAGCCGCACTCTCGCAAAGCTAGGACAGGCAGTAAACTGCCGGCTTCGGGTAGAACTCCGGAGCAGTAAGAATAATAGAGAAAGAAGGTGCCGAGGCTCCATGAATTTAAGACCAGAAGAGATCAGTTCTGTAATCAAAGAGCAGATTAAGAATTATTCCGTTCATTTGGAAACCGCCGATGTGGGTACGGTGATTCAGGTGGCGGACGGCATTGTCCGTATCCACGGTCTGGAAAATGCAATGCAGGGCGAGCTGCTTGCCTTCCCTAACGATGTATATGGCATGGTCATGAATTTAGAGGTTGATAATGTGGGTGCAGTGCTGCTTGGAAATGCAAGTAATGTAAATGAAGGAGACACCGTAAAGACCACAGGAAGAGTTGTTGAGGTTCCGGTCGGGGACGTTATGCTGGGACGTGTTGTAAACGCATTGGGGCAGCCGATTGATGGAAAAGGGCCGATTTCATCCGAAAAATCCCGACAGATCGAACGGGTTGCTTCCGGTGTTATCAGCCGTAAATCAGTAGATACTCCGTTACAGACAGGTATCAAGGCCATTGATGCGATGGTTCCCATCGGAAGAGGACAGCGGGAATTGATCATCGGAGATCGTCAGACCGGTAAAACAGCGATCGCCGTTGACACGATCATAAATCAAAAGGGTCAGGGGGTTTATTGTATCTATGTTGCAATCGGTCAGAAGGCGTCTACCGTTGCTTCGATTGTAAAAACTCTGACAGAATACGGGGCGATGGATTATACGACGATCGTTGCTTCCACAGCTTCTGAACCTGCTCCATTGCAGTATATCGCACCTTATGCCGGCTGTGCGATCGGTGAGGAATGGATGGAGGCGGGAAAAGACGTCTTGGTGGTTTATGATGATTTGAGTAAACATGCAACTGCCTATCGAACACTTTCCCTTCTGCTCCGCAGACCGCCTGGACGTGAGGCGTATCCGGGTGATGTATTCTATCTGCACAGTCGGTTACTGGAGCGGGCAGCAAGGTTATCGGATGAATTAGGCGGCGGTTCTCTGACAGCACTTCCGATTATTGAGACGCAGGCGGGTGATGTATCTGCCTATATACCGACGAATGTAATTTCTATCACGGACGGACAGATCTATTTGGAAACGGAGATGTTTAATGCAGGCTTTCGTCCTGCGGTAAATGCCGGACTTTCCGTATCCAGAGTTGGCGGCTCCGCTCAGATTGGCGCCATGAAGAAGATAGCGGCGCCGATTCGTGTAGAGCTGGCACAGTATCGGGAATTGGCAGCCTTTTCACAGTTTGGTTCCGAGTTAGATGCCGATACAAAAGAGAAACTGGCACAGGGTGAACGGATTAAGGAAGTATTAAAACAGCCGCAGTATGCACCGATGCCGGTAGAACGTCAGGTCGTTATTATCTATGCGGCAACCAAGAAATATCTGTTGGATGTTCCCGTCGAGGATATTCAGAGATTTGAAAAGGAATTGTTTGAGTTTATTGATACCAGATACCCGGAAATCTTTGAAACGATCCGGACAAATAAGAAGTTAGATGATTCCTTAGAGGAAGCAATGGTAAAAGCAATTACGGAATTTAAAGCGGATTTTGATAAGTAGTGGAGGTGGCACGATATGGCATCAATGCGTGACATAAAACGAAGACAGATCAGCGTTACAAGTACGCAGCAGATTACCAAAGCCATGAAGCTGGTTGCCACAGTCAAGCTTCAGAAAGCAAAGGCCAGAGCGGAACGGAATAAACCGTATTTCAATACCTTGTATAAAACGATTTGTTCCATTTTAACGAAAACGGAATACATGGAACATCCGTATCTGGTGGCAAACGGAAGCAATCGAAAGGCAATGATCGTCATCACTTCCAATAAGGGCTTGGCAGGGGGCTATAATTCAAATGTAGTCAAGGAGGTCACAGGGACCGGATTCCCGGTCAGGGATGTAGACATCTATGCAGTTGGAAGAAAAGGTGCAGAGACGCTTGCCCGTAAAGGGTATCCGATCATAGAGGACGACTCCGAAGCGATCAATGAACCGCTGTATAAGGATGCGATTGATATTAGTAAGCGTGTGCTGGAATCCTATAGCCGGGGCGAGGTTGGCGAGATTTACATGGCATATACCAACTTTAAGAATACGGTTTCACAGGAAGCCCGTTTGCTTAAGCTTCTGCCGCTCAATATCGAGGAGCTTCCGAAAGAGGATGAAAATGACAGCATGGTAATGATGAATTATGAACCGGAGGCAGATGATGCGCTGGATATATTAGTTCCTAAATATATAAGTAATCTGCTTTACGGTGCTTTTGTCGAGGCATTGGCAAGTGAAAATGGCGCCAGAATGCAGGCGATGGATTCGGCGACCACGAATGCGGATAATATGATCGCGGATTTATCCTTGAAATATAATCGGGCAAGGCAGGCCTCGATTACACAGGAGCTGACAGAGATCATAGCCGGTTCCGAAGCGATCAGTTAACAGCATAGAAATTATTCGATGGTAATGAAGACCGCTGTCTTTGTTACCATGGAAGAACATTATGAAGAAAAGGAGAACGTGATGGCAGATAAGAATGTAGGTAAAATTGCCCAGATTATCGGGGCGGTGCTGGATATTAAATTCAGCGAAGGCCAGCTTCCTGAAATAAATGATGCCATTCAGATCACACGGGGGAATGGTGAACTGCTGACGGTAGAGGTTTCTCAGCATATGGGAGACGACACAGTCAGATGTATTGCTATGGGGCCTACCGACGGGCTGGTACGAGGAATGGACGCTGTTGCAACGGGAAATCCGATTATGGTTCCTGTCGGTGAAAATACACTGGGAAGAATGTTTAACGTATTAGGAGAACCCATTGATAATAAACCGGCTCCGGAAACAGAAAAATACTACCCGATTCACAGGCCTGCACCGCAGTTTTCGGAGCAGGCAACGGAAACGGAGATGCTGGAAACGGGAATTAAGGTCGTTGATCTTCTATGTCCATACCAGAAAGGCGGTAAGATTGGCTTGTTCGGTGGTGCCGGCGTAGGCAAGACGGTATTGATTCAGGAGCTGATCCGTAACATTGCTACAGAGCATGGAGGATATTCCGTATTTACTGGTGTTGGTGAACGTACCAGAGAGGGGAACGACTTATATCATGAAATGACAGAATCCGGAGTTATTAACAAGACTACCATGGTGTTTGGTCAGATGAACGAACCACCCGGAGCCAGAATGCGGGTTGGTTTGTCCGGTCTTACGATGGCGGAATACTTCCGTGATGAAGGCGGAAAAGATGTACTGTTATTTATTGATAATATTTTCCGTTTTACGCAGGCAGGCTCAGAGGTTTCTGCTTTGCTGGGACGTGTACCGAGTGCGGTTGGTTATCAGCCAACGCTGCAAACGGAAATGGGTGCCTTACAGGAGCGTATTACTTCTACGAAAAACGGATCCATTACATCGGTTCAGGCGGTATATGTGCCTGCCGATGACTTGACCGACCCGGCTCCGGCAACAACGTTTGCGCATCTGGATGCGACGACGGTGCTTTCCCGTTCGATCGTTGAGTTAGGTATTTATCCGGCTGTAGATCCGCTGGAATCCACCTCCCGTATTCTGGATCCCAGAATCGTAGGCGAGGATCATTATAAGGTAGCCAGAGGCGTACAGGAGATCTTGCAGAAATATAAGGAATTACAGGATATAATTGCAATCTTGGGCATGGATGAGCTTTCGGAAGAGGATAAGCTGGTAGTTTCCAGAGCGAGAAAGGTACAGAGATTCTTATCACAGCCATTCTTTGTTGCAGGTCAGTTCACCGGACTGGAAGGAAAGTATGTTCCGATTGAAGATACGGTACAGGGCTTTCGAGAAATCTTGGAAGGCAAGCATGATGATATACCAGAGAGCTATTTCTTAAATGCAGGAAGCATCGATGATGTTCTGGCAAAAGTGCAGAAGTAAAAACGAGGGGTAGGTGCGGTATGGCAGATAAAACATTTCGTTTAAGGATCATAGCTCCGGATCGTATCTTTTTTGAGGATGATGTGACCTTCGTGGAATTCCGTACAATGGAGGGAGATATTGGCGTATATCCGGGGCATATTTCCCTGACCTCGGTGATCGAGCCGGGAATCGCAAAGATTCATATGCCTTCCGGCGAGATCAAGGAAGCGGCGCTGCTTAATGGGTTTTCCGAAGTGTTAGCGGATCGGGTTACTATTTTGGCGGAAGCGGTAGAGTGGCCGGAGGAAATAGATGTAAGCCGGGCAAAGGAAGCGCAGATTCGGGCGGAACGCCGGATTCGGGACGAGGACGGAGATATTGACCGGGCGGAGCTTGCTCTGAAGCGTTCCTTGGTCAGACAGCGGCTTGCCAGATAATGATTGATAGAAGATGAAAAAACGACTTTTGTGTATACATGAAAGTCGTTTTTATTTTCTTGACGAGGGAAGAAAAACTTTATAAAATATAACATATCTATCATAATCGGAGGTGGTAAAATGGACAGTTGCGATAGTACAGGTCGAAGTAGCATATGCGTTGGAAATGCTATCCGATATGAGGAAGAGCAAGTGTCCGGAATGAACCGCTAAGGATAATCCTCTTTTATCTTATGATTTCCACCGCATAGTTTTGTAATGGCATCTGAAAATGGCTGACTGCTTATTACATATTAAAAGCGGTGGCTTTTTTGTGCGAATTTTTATGCCAAAGGAGGATAAGATGGAACAGGAGCGTTTGAAAGAACCAGATTATGTAGAAGAAGTAATCGCAATTATCAGGAGTAATCCGGAACCAACCGTATTGCGTGAGCGTTTGGAGGATTATCATGAAAACGATATTGCCGGAGCCTTTGAACAGCTTTCCGTTTCAGAACGGCAATATTTATATACGGTTCTGGGGGATGAGAAGGTATCCGAAATCTTTGCCTATATAGAAAATGTAAACGAATATCTAAAGGAAATGGATATTCGGATGATTGCTAGGATTATAGGGAATATGGATTCGGACGACGCAGCGGATGTCTTGGAAGAAATGGAGGATTCCGACCGGGAATCGCTGTCACGACTGCTGGATGAGGAGACCAGTGCGGATATAAAACTGATTCGTTCTTATGATGAGGATGAAATCGGTAGTAAAATGACGACGAATTATATTCTGATTCATAAAAATATGTCTGTGAAAGAAGCCATGAAAGCATTGGTTGAACAGGCAGAAAAAAATGACAACATATCTACGCTTTACGTGTGTGACGAAGAAGGAAAATACTATGGAACACTGGATTTAAAGGACTTGATCACAGCGAGGGAATATACGGAATTAGAGCCGCTTATGAGTACCTCCTATCCGTATGTGGAAGACCATGAAAAGATCAGTGATTGTATCGGCCGGCTGATGGAGTACGCAGAGGATTCTTTTCCGGTTATAAATAGTAATAAAGAAATACTTGGTATCATAACTGCTCAGAATATGGCGGAAACCATTGATGATGAGTTTGGTGACGATTATGCGAAGCTGGCAGGTTTGACGTCAGAAGAAGATTTGCAGGAATCCCTTTTAGACAGCATGAAAAAGCGGTTACCGTGGCTATTGATTCTTTTGCTGCTGGGAATCGGAGTATCAACAGTGGTGGGACTGTTTGAAAGCATAGTTGCCCAAGTGGCACTTGTCGTCTGTTTTCAGTCGTTAATACTGGATATGGCAGGAAATGTAGGAACCCAGTCGTTGGCGGTAACGATTCGTGTTCTAATGGATGAAGGTGTGAAAGCAGGGCAAAAATTAAAACTGGTGTTAAAGGAAATTCGGATTGGCTTATGTAACGGTTTATTGGTAGGAGGGATTGCATTCTTATTCGTTGGCCTTTATATCGCAATCTGTAAAAATAATCCGTGGGAATATGCGTTTTTAATATCCGGCTGTGTGGGGATTGCGCTGGTGGTTGCGATGATGATTTCCAGTCTGATAGGAACGGTAGTACCGATTTTCTTTCACAAGCTCCATATTGATCCGGCGGTAGCCTCCGGACCTCTGATCACAACGGTCAATGATCTGGTTGCGGTCATCAGTTATTATGGATTAGTATGGCTGCTTTTGATCCGGCTGTTTCCGGTTTCCGGATAGTTTCCGTCAAAGCAGTTACCTCTTGAAAGAACGGGCATCTAAAGATTTCAAAAGCAACAGGTATGAGCGGCGGCATAGTTGGTAATACTTGGTATTAGAAAAGTCGCTATATCCGTTGAACGGAAACAGCCCGTGGATTATCAGGAGGTAAAACTATGAAGCTATCAGGAAAGGTTATACTAATTGCGTTAGTGTGGCTGGCAGTATTTGTTCAGGTTTTCATAAATCGGGGAATCGAAAGGCAGGAGAATGTGGTAGAAGCATTCAGCAGCAGCGAGGCGATTCCCGTAGAAGCCTGCGTCAGTGCATACGGTGAGTTTGGAGAAATGGAGCTGGCAGCCAAAACCAAAGAAACCATGCTGCGGAATCTTGCAAAAAAACTGGGGATTACAGATGGCTATGACATAACAGCTTCGGAGGGAGATTCCTACCGGGAAAGCACTTTAACGAAGGAAGGAAAATACGGAAAGACCGTTATTCAGATCGTGAGCTTGGACACGATCAATGAGGAACGACAGCCGATTACTCAGCAGACGATCATCTGTGACATAACGGTTTATGATGATATGGAATATGCTATGGAATGCAAAGAGCTGCTGGAAGATATTTATGAGGAAATCGGGATAAAAGCCAGTATGAATGTATATCTGAAGGGAAAAACACCGGGAGCGCTGACCTTAGAACGCAGGCAGGAAATCGTGGATACGTTACTGGAACAGTTAAATGCGTCGGTGGTGCAGGTGATCGACAATGATGATTATTATTGTCTCTATGGGTATACCAATCGTTTTGACCGGGTGATTTATCAATATGGAAAAAAGATCAATGTAAACCTTGCAGTGACCTATGATGAGAATGAAGATATGACATATCTGCATTTGGCGGTGCCTTATATCAGCCAGCCATTTTAATAAGCAGAGGCAGAGTATAGCAGCAGCCCGGAGCTATAGCTTCGGGCTGCTTGCTATGTATGGCGCATTTAGTAGCCATATTCCTCACCGATCAAGATAACCTTGATCCTTCCTTTGATTCTGGAATATCGGGTGATAACTTCCTGACAGCAGATCGTTTCCGGAGTTAGGCAATCCCCGCAGACGCCGGTAACAGCGCATGGGGTTTTGCAATTCAAACGGACGGTATTGGGTGGAGTGGCGCAGTTTTTCACCCGCTTAAAAGCCGATTCCAAGTCAGGGCATACTTTATTCATACCTGCTAAGATAAGTACATTTTTCGGCCCGTGGATCAGGCAGGCTACCCGGTTTCCTGCACCGTCAATATTTACCAGCTGACCGTCTAAGGTGATGGCATTGGTACTCATAAGAAAGTAATCTGCAAGTACGGTCTGTCCATAGACCTTTTGACGCTCCTCCGGTGTATTTGCAAGCATACGATCAATTACCACATAGTTTTGTTTTTTAATTTGCTCCATTAAGCCGATTTCTGTCAGGGTCATGGAACCGCCCCAACTGATAACGGATTGCTCCGGCATCATGGATAATGCTTTTTCAACTGCGGAAGCGGCATCAGGACAATAATACCCCTCCATGTTGCGTTTTTCCAGATTTTTAATGATTGTTGCTGCCTGATTGGCATAAAAGGTTGCTTTTGGCATGATTGGGACTCCTTTCATTTTTATATCTGTATGTAGTATAGCATAGCAATGTGGAAAAGCAATCTTTTTCCCATGCAGGATTTCTACAGGGATACTTTACAATCCGAGAAAAAAAAGGTAAGATACAGATATAGTCTGAAAGAATAAGGAGGGCTTCATAACATGGAAGAAAATGCAATCAAAGTATATTCTCAGTATAATAATATCCTGTCGGTTAAGATCATTCCCGGACATTTTGCAACGAATCATTCCCACATCAATTATTATATGGATATGACGACCTTGAAAACCAGACAGAGCATGGCTTTAGCAGCGGCCAAATCCATCGTCCACGAATATGTAAACAGTACGGTTGTGGATACCATTGTATGTATGGATGGTACGGAAGTGATCGGCGCATATCTGGCGGAAGAATTAACAGCGGCAGGTTTTATGTCAATGAATTCCCATAAAACAATATATGTTGTTTCTCCGGAGATAAATTCTGTAGGGCAGATGGTATTCCGTGACAATTTGCAGCCGATGATACGAAATAAACATGTGCTGCTCCTCTTGGCGACGGCAACCACAGGACGTACCATTGAGCAGGCTTTGGAATGTATTGATTACTATGGCGGAACGGTAGCCGGTGTGTCCTCTTTGTTTTCAAATGCGGATGAGATCAATGGACGTGAGATCCACTCTATATTTAAGAAAAGCGATTTTCCGGAATATCAGACATACCCGCATACGGAATGCCCGTATTGCAAGGCAGGACAGAAGTTGGATGCGATCGTAAACAGTTATGGATATATGAAGCTATAAGGGAATAAAACATAGAAAGAATAAAACGCCGGTCGAAATCCAGTGATTTGGATTCCGGCCGGTGTTTTTGTTTAAAATTCCGTATCTTCTAATTCATCCATCGAAAGAGTAGTATTGCTTAACCCGTAGTAGTAATTTACAGAATCTGCTGTGAATCGATAAACACAGTAATCCGTATCATCAATTCCTTGAGGATAATATATTTCAAAACCCTCTCGCCACAGAAATTCCTTTGTTGCATGGTCGGTACAAATTTCCATAAGTCCGGTAAACAACGCACCACGATATTGATCTTTTGTGTCATCACAATAATAGACACACGCTTTCGGATTTTTAAGAAATTGGCTTGCTCTCCTGGAACTTGTATTCGTGGAAAAATAGTGAGTTTTTACGCTTTCATGTTCGATTACCAACATACCCTTAATCTGTGGAAATCCGCTTTCGCTTATAGAACCTACATAGGCAACCTTTGCGTTTTTTCGTAAGGTACAAATAGCTGCTTTGATTTCATCCATTTTAGAATTATCCATATTTTTCTCCTTTGATAATAAATACATCTTAACGTTGAAAAGGTGTATGGTACTTGATTATATTTCATCCGATTTTCTGGTTAAATTATCCAGTATCCGAGCGAGATACTTTTCAAAAGACAGAATTTCTTCTTCCGAAAAGCCTTCATAAAAAATGTTGTTCATTTCTGCGGATACCGTGTCATATTGTTCTTGATACCGGCGTGCTGCTTCGGTTAGTTTAATTTTCACTATTCTTCGATCGGATGGGTCATAGACCCGTTGAATAAGGTTGAATTCCTCCAGACGATCTAACATACCGGTAAGCGTAGTTTTCGCAAGCCCTGTCTGATCCGCTAATTTACGAATCGGAATGGAATCCCTTTTCCAAAGAACATATAAAATGCGTCCTTGAGCACCGTTAAATTGATGAATACCGGCGTCTAAAAGTAATCGTTCAAAAATACGTCCTTGAATTTGCTTGATTTTACTGATTAAAAATCCACCATTTGTATGTGCAGACAGTTTCGACACCTCCTTCTATATAGAAATATACTATATAGTACTAAATGAGTCAAGTATAATTTGAACGAATGCAAAAAGAAGCCTCATAACGCAAGGAAAAAGAGAAAATCAGTAGGAGGACAACCTTTGAATCCCAAAATGCACACCCGTAACTAAATTCAAATAAAAGGCCGAATCAGGCATAAAATCAGGAGCAGATCATTGATATTCCTTTGCCAGCGCCTCAAAAACAGGAATGGACCGCAGTACCTTTTCCGTAGGAATGCAATAGCAGATACGGAAATGTCCCGGACAGCCAAAGGTATCACTGGGAACCAGAAGCAGATCATGCTGCTTTGCCCGCTGGCAGAAAGCGTTTGCATCTGCTTCTAATGCCTTGGGGAACATATAAAAGGTTCCGCCCGGTTCTACGATCTCAAATCCGATACGGGTCAGCTCCCGATAAAGGATCGTTTTATTTTCTTCATATACAGAAATATCAGATGTCATATCCAGAACTCTTGCAACTGCAAGCTGAATCAGAGAGGGCGGGCAGTTATGACCGATTCCTCTGGAAATCTGTCCACACATATCTACGATCAATTCGGCGTCCTCGCAGGCCGGATTTACAGCAACATATCCGATTCGTTCTCCCGGCAGGGAAATCGACTTGCTGAAAGAATAACAGATGATCGTGTTATCATAATGGCTTGCGACAAAAGGTGCGTCTACGTTGTTAAATACAATCTCCCGATAAGGCTCGTCTGAGATGATATAGATCGGATGCCCGAACGCATTGGATTTATCCTTTAATATTGCTGCCAGCTTCTGAATCGTTGCAGTGGAATACACAATTCCGGAAGGATTGTTGGGGGTGTTGATCAAGACTGCCATAGTTTTCGGTGTGATCATTTCCTCAAAGGCGTCAAAATGAATCTGAAAACTGGTAATGTCCGCCGGAACGACCTTTAAAATGGCGCCGGTTTCATTCACATAATGATAGTATTCCGGAAAAAAGGGAGCAAAGGTGATCACCTCATCACCCGGTACGGTTACTGCACGAACCGCATGTGCAATCGCACCTGCTGCACCAACTGCCATAAATATATCTTCCATTTTAAATGGCACATGAAAACGACGGTTCAAAGAGTCTGCAACCGCCTGCCGAACCGATGGGATTCCCAGACTGGGACTGTAACCGTGAAGGGCAACCGGTTCTGTATTCTGTATGAGGTCAATCAGGGCATCTGTAAAGGCCTGAGGGGTAGGAACGCTTGGATTCCCAAGACTGTAATCAAAAACATTTTCATAACCGATCTCCTTTGCCCGTTTGGAACCATAATCAAAAAGCTCTCGAATAGCTGATTTTTGTGAAGTCATATCAATATAATGCTGTGCTAACATAGGTACTCTCCTTATCCTGATAAAACATGTATTCCTGTTTTCAGATATATTGTATCCCTAATAGGAAAAGATTTCAATTTAAATTTGCTATCTTGTATGAATCATGCAATAATGAGTGAAATGGAGCCGGACTTACAACAGGCGGCATTTTAAGTATCGGATACAACGGGAGGAAATATGGGTTCAGTAAAGGAAAGAACGATAATTCTTGCGTCACAGTCTCCCAGAAGACGGGAACTGTTGACACTGGCAGGATTGGAATACAAGGTAGAACCGTCTCAGATAGCGGAGCAGATGGCTGATGAGAAACCGTGGGAGCTTGTAAAGGGATTATCCCGGCAAAAGGCGGAAGATATTTATACAAAGCATTCAAAAGAGGATATTTTGATTATTGGTGCGGATACCGTCGTGGCTTTTCAGGACAAGATACTAGGGAAACCGCATTCCGGGGAGGAAGCCTTTCAAATGCTGCAAATGCTTCAGGGACAGACGCATCAGGTCTATACCGGCGTAACTTTGTTATGGAATACTCCGGAAGGAAAGAATCTACATACGTTTTCAGAGAAAACCGAGGTGGCCTTTTATCCCATGTCAGAGCAGGAAATATGGGAATATATTCAAACCGGAGATTGTATGGATAAAGCGGGAGCGTATGGTATTCAAACCTGTTTTTGTATTCATATCAAAGAGATTTGCGGGGATTATAATAATGTAGTAGGCCTGCCCATCGCCAGATTGTATCAGGAAATGAAAGCATACAAACTGCTTTAGAATAAGGAGGAAGTAACGATGTATTATGTACCGGACGGAACGACCCGCTGCGGGTTTTATGAATGTGGGAAGTGCGGGTATCGCTTTCTGGATTTAGAAACGGAACCGGCCATACCCTGTCCATCCTGTGCGGAGGATTTTGATCCGGAGATCGGACCGGATGAGGAAATGCCGGAGGAAGAAAAAACAGCGGTATTGCAGCAGCTTGTCGAGGGAGAGGATGTTGAAAAGATGGACGCTCTGTTAAGTCTGGCAATCACCGGTGGAAATTACGAGTGGATATAGACAGGAATCATAAGTCATCTGTGGGAATGCGAAACATGGTATAGATGGCAGCCAGATCCTTGCTCTTATCTTCATCGCTTAGCTGTTCAAACGGGATCAGATCGGTATGCAGCTTATGGACAGGGTCCTTTGCTTTTCCATTTTCCGGCTGCCCGAAGGACCAGTTATTTAGATAGTGGTAACGACACCAGCGGATATGCTCCAGTTCTGCCAACAGGTCTTTCTTTCGGATTACAGCGTCGGCAGTGCTTTCTTCCGGCAGGCGTAAGACTTCGATCATTTTTTCACGCACCTTTTGATAGTCCGCTGAAGCGATATTAGAATAACGGGTAAAGCTGTCCAATGCACGAAACGCTTTTTCCTTCGCTTCTTCCGTATTCGGGATTCCCTGATATTTCATTGCATAATAATGGTTAAAGGCTTTGGCATCTGCCAGCAAGGTTTCCTTAAAAATCTGTTCAATATTCACGATTTCATCTGCCGAACCGAAAATGCTTACTCCGTCCCGTACAAAGAGAGAATGAATGACCTGATTTAAGTAGTCATTTACATGGATACATGGACAGGTGCTGAAGGTGAGCAGGCTGCTGAGGGTAATCAGATTCTGACTGGAATCTTCGCAAAGGATTAAGCGGTTTAATCCATTGATCAGTTGTATGTCCGCAGTCCATGAGCCTTCATGGAAAATAACCTGATCCGGTGCAAGCTGTGGAAGCTGTGTATGGATATTTCGATATTCGTCAGAATTGCCCCAGATATGGTATTCGATATGCTGATCGGCGGAAAAGATATTATTTAGCAACCCATAAGTCAGAATATTTTGTCCCAGCGTATCAAACCCGATAATGCCAATCTTCAGATCTAAATTCCCTTGTGAATATTCCGGAATCAGGCTATAGGTATCCCAGTACATACGGGCTGTGTTTTCCTTCAGATTAAAGATTGTCAAATTCGGATCCTGAAGGCTTTGGGGCATGATTGTTTCCAGTCCGAGGTAGACCTGTCCGTTCTGAAAATCCTGTTTATGCTTTTCATAAAATGCAAGACCTTCCTGTTCTTCCTGAAATAAGATCACATAGCGTCCAGCCTTGTCAATCCCGTCGGACAGATCATCCATGCCGCCTTGAATGCCTAATCGCCCCAGCTTGCTGATCAAGGTATCAATGTATACGCTGTCGCCATATATGGCAACGGAATCCGGATTCCTGCCTTTGATCCGGTTGCTGACTGCCTGACGGATTTGCTGAAAAGCTATAAAAATACCGCTGGCTGTCATTAAAGGAGCAGTCCATCTGGCAATCTCGGATAAAACGTTTTCCGGCTGGATCTGTAATTCCATGACATATACGCATAAGGCTCCATATAAAGAATTTAAGACAGAATTCCCGCTTTTATAGTTTCCGATAAAACCAAGAAGGAAGGGAAGACAAAATAATATAATATATAACAATCGTGTACGTTTTTTCTGCAAGGTAAAATCCTCCCGTTCCCCATTTTCGTTATCTGCATTAGAAGCCATAACGCCTGCAAGCAACCGATAGCCGCCGATTGGCGGACTGTGCTTACACTTACACATCCAGTATACAATATAATTTGTTATTTTTCTATTCTTTATCGGTTCGATTGTTGAATTGTAATGTTCGTATAATATGTGACGGAAAATTGTAAGGTTTGAAGGTGGAAATGACATTGACGTTTTGAAAAAGACTGGTATAAAATATTTTTAATGTATGTTTGAAATAAAGATACGGAGGAAAAAATCGTGGCGGCAGAAATTAAAAAATATAGTGCGTTTATTAGTTATAAGCATGGAGATCTGGATACGTTTGTTGCAGAGAATCTGCATAAAGCGATTGAAACCTATCAGGTTCCGAAAAATATACAAAAAATGACAGGGAAAAAGAAGATAGAGCGTGTATTCCGAGATAAGGACGAGCTGCCTATTTCCAGCAACCTGTCAGACAATATCAGTGAGGCGCTGCAAAATTCCGAGTATCTGATCGTAGTATGTTCGCCGAGGACGCCGGAGTCTTATTGGGTCCAGAAGGAGATTGAGACCTTTATCCAGATGCATGACAGGGATCATGTTCTGGCTGTATTGATCGAAGGGGAACCGCAAGAGGCATTTCCGGAACAGCTTCAGTTTATAGAAGAGGAACGGAAGGCAGAGGACGGAACGGTTCAGATCGAGCGGATTCCGATCGAACCGCTGGCAGCAGATCTGCGTGCGGAAAATCGAAGCGGTGTAAAGAAGAAAATGAAAACGGAGATCCTCCGGATTATGGCTCCGCTACTGGGCTGCGGTTATGATGATCTTCGTCAGCGCCACAAGGAACGCCGGATGCGGCGGATCATTGGAATCTGTACGGGAATTACTGTATTTTTTGTGGCATTTGGCATTTATAGTACCTATAATACGGTACAGATTAACTTACAGTATCAAAATAAACAGAGAAACCAGTCCCGTTATCTGGCGGAAACCTCCCAGCGGCTGCTACAGGAAGGAGATCGGGAAATGGCGGTTAAGATTGCGCTGGAGGCGTTGCCGGAACAGGAAGGCGCAAAAGACCGTCCCTATGTACCGGAGGCAGAATATGCATTGAATAATGCGCTTGGCGTCTATTCAGATGGGCATGAATTTGAGATTGAGCATCGGCTGAATGTAGGTGGAAATGTAGAAGAGATGGTGATCTCAGATGACAGTACCTTGTTGGCGGCACGGGATAATATGCAGAATCTGTATGTCTGGGAGACCGGAAGCTATGAAATGCTGTTTGAATTAAAGGCGGAATTTGACGAGCAATATTATCGAAAAGACTGGATAGACATCGGTTTTAACGCAAACGATCAGCTATTAGGCTTTTCCGTTGATACGGTTGATTGCTGGGATAGCCGGACAGGCGAGCTTTTATGGGAAAAAGAATATTCGCTGCTACATAAATGCGTCCTGAATCGTGATAAGACGGAATGTTTTATATATTCCGACGCCGGCTGTCAGATCTTGGATTCCGTTACCGGTGAGGTGCTTGCGGAAAGGAAGGATTATAAACCGAATCGGATCGTTCTATTTAGTCCGGATAGTCAGTATGTCGTTTTTGATGTGAAGCTGGAGGAAGGATACGGCGTTGTTTTGTGGAATCTGGAAACGGATGCGGCGCAGATGATCACGGACGACGAATGGCTGGTAAACAGCATTGATTCTTTGGCATTTGCAGGTACGAAGGGATTGATTGTTTCCGCCTCACATCTGTCAGAGGAAACATTGCTTGAAGTGATAGGCAGTACCAAAATGTATCAGATCGATACATTGGAGCAGGAATGGGAAAATCAGGAAGCCCCCTTTGATTTAAGCGTATATTATTATACCGATGATACAGCGTTTGAGAATCCCATTCTGGTTTATACAAGCAGCGACAGTATTTGTGTTCTTGATAAGGATACGGGGAAAGTAACAGCCTGTAGTGTTGGAGATGCTGTAGTCTTTGCGAAACCGATTTCAGATAGCAGTTGTTTTTTTGTCGATGCAACAGGTGAAACCGGAATCCTCTCTTGGGAAATAAATTCATACTCAATTCTTGGCACCCTGTCGGGGAATCATATTCGGGAATGCGTTTTTATGGGAGACAGTGTCGCATATTGGAACTGGAATGATAATGCGATCATGGTAAGCACCCGAAGGGTTGGTGAAAGCTTCCAGGGACTTTCCGATGAAAATTATCCCAGTGGAAAAAATATCTGCTCGGCGGACGGAAACTATATGCTGCACGAGAAAATAGACGAACTGATGATTTTATCTCTGGAGGATGGCACTGTATTAGAAACGATCGAGGACGTTAAACAGTTCAGCTTGTATCAGGATACGGATGAATTGATTTACCTGGACACGGAAAATTACCTGCATCGATACGATTTAACATCCCGGCAGGAAATAGAATCAAAACAGGTTACGGAAGATGGATCTATCGGTAAGATTGCATTTTCTCAGGACGGAAGCCGGATAGCGGTTTCATCAGCAAATGGAAGCGTTCTGATTTATGATACGGCGGATTTCTCCCAGCGTGCGGTTTTGGAAGAATGCCGCCTGAGAAATCTGGTAATAAGCAATGACGGGAATTTTGTGGTAGGAACAGAATTGAATCAAACGTTAAGTATTTATGAAACGGTCACCGGTAAAAAGATAGAATTGGAAGAAACCGGGTTTGGAGTTATGAAGGATACAATAGCGGTTGCGCATATGCATCCCTGGGTGGTGGTAAACGGAACGGATCAAATGGTTCATGTCATTGATATGGAAACCGGGAAAACCCTGTATCGGCTTGCGGTCATTTGCCCGGATGAAGGCTTCCTAGAATTTACGCAGGACGATAGCCGGTTAATGATAGCGGATATAGATAATTGTATTACGCTGTATGACCTGGAAGCGGATACGGTGCTGAAAAAGATCATGGTAGAAGATAATGGGATTGAAGATGTCACATATCTGCCGGAACAGGAGCTTTGTATCCTGATAAATTCAACAGAGGCTTATTTGCTGACAACGAAGGAAGACAGCTATTCCATCATTGCTCAGGTACCGGGCTATATGGGAATGGACGGAGGCTCTGACCGGATATTTGTCAATAATTACAGGAATGGATTTGGATATTTTCAATACCAGTCTTTAGATGATCTGATTGCCCAGGGGAAGGAGCTCATTAAGGATGAGGAATTGACAGAGCAGGAAAAAAATACCTATTATGTCGAATAAGGTATAAAAGATAGAATAGAGAATGAAACGAATTTTTTGAAATATCCTTCTTATACTATATAATTGTTTTGGTCTGTGCTATCATAGAGATATGAGGTACAGACCTTTTTAGATGGACGGCGTCTGTCCTTTACCAAGCGAAAGGTGATGAAAATATGAGATTTATGCATATAGCAGACGTACATCTTGGCGTTGTTCCGGATAAAGGAAAACCCTGGTCAAAGTCTCGTTCTAAGGAAATATATAGCAGCTTTCAGCGGCTTTTAGATACGGCAAAAGAAGAAAAGATCGACCTGTTATTGATTGCGGGTGACTTATTCCATTTTCCGCCTACGATGGATATGCTCCGGGAATTAGATGCCCAATTCATGGAGCTGGATCATGTGACTACGGTTTTAATTGCAGGAAATCATGATTACCGTGCAAAGGGTTCTCCCTTAGACCGGTATGAATTTCAGTCAGATACGGTGTGTTTAGGAACCGGAGAGGCAAAGCAGCTTGTTTTGGAGGATCTGCATACCTGTGTAACCGGGATCAGCTATGACAGGAAAGAGATCGTGGAAGGGATCTATGATGATCTGACCCCAAGTCTTCCGGGGAAGGAATTTTATGCCGATTATTTCCAGATTCTGCTGGCGCATGGCGGAGACAGCCGCCACAGTCCCCTCGATCGAAACCGGCTGCTGCGCTCCGGCTTTGATTATATAGCCTTAGGTCATATTCATAAGCCGGAGATGATAAAAATGGATCAAATGATCAACGTAGGTTCCTTGGAGCCGATCGATTATACGGATACCGGAGAACGGGGCTATGTCATCGGGGAGGCGGAGAGAACGGACACCGGCTGGCAGCTCCATACAGAATGGCGTGCGTTCAGTTCCCGTCAATACGTAGATTTGAATATCGAGATAGAGCCGGACATGACCAATTATCAATTACAGAAACAGATACAGGAACGTATGGAAGCAATGGGAACGGAGCATATTTACCGTATTATCCTGCGGGGCTATCGCAATGCGGCATTTCAGGCGGATCTGAGCAGTCTGATGAATCGGTACCGTATTTATGAGGTACTGGATAAAACGCAAGAGGCATACGACTTAGAACAACTGGAGGAAGACAATGCGGATAATCTGCTGGGGCAGTATATCCGAACCTTAAAGGGGCAGGAGGATGCCTTGCATCGGCAGGCGTTAGAATATGGAGTAAAGGCGCTGTTGCGGTGTCGGGAAACGGAATGAGGAAGAAATCATGTATATAAAAAAGCTGTTTTTACAGGATTTTGGGAACTATCATAAACGGGAAATCGAATTACAAAAAGGCATCAATCTGATCTATGGGCCAAACGAAGCTGGAAAAAGTACGATTCGTGATTTTATCATTGGTATGTTCTATGGGATTGAACGGCAGAGGGGAATCGCAGCCCGTACAGATGATTATGTCCGCAGAGAACCTTTTGGAGCCAACGGATATTCCGGCTCGCTAGAGGTATGCAGGGCGGGAGAAGACTATCTGATTGACCGGGTGTTTCAGAAGGAACACAGATCCTGTCAAGTCTACCAGCAGAAAACCGGAAGAAAAATAAACTTACCGGATACGCAGTCTTTACAGGGAATCCTGCTTGATTTAGATAAAAACGGTTATACCAACACGTTATGTATTTCCAGTCAGGGAGCCGCCTATAAACAGGAATTGCAGGAACAACTGCGTCAGTATCTGGCAAACGTAAATGTAACGAAAGCCGGGAATCTGGATCTGAGAGATGCATATAACTATCTACAGGATCAAAAGAAGGGATTAAACCGAAAGGGTCTGGAAGGAGAATTACAGGGAATCCGCCGGGAGTTAAAAGATGTGAGACTGGAGGAAGGCTTGGAAAAACTGGCGGCAGAACGAACTCTGTGGGAAGAACGTCTGCTTGAGGCTTCCTGTCAAAGTGGACAGACAAAAGAAGCAGGAGAAGTTACCGGAGAGAAAAAACAAAAGGAAAAGCAGGAACGTTCTGTATGGAAGCTGAGTGAAGAAGAAAAAAAGATAATCGATCC
>CANPZL010000033.1 GCA_947589055.1 uncultured Lachnospiraceae bacterium
ATTAGGGTCAAGTGAGTTTGTTAATTCGGGCAATTGTAGCCCCCATCTTTCAAACATTGCTTGACTTTTTATTTTGTCAAAAAAGAGAATCTTGTTATTCTTAAATGCTTGTTCAATTTGATGCATAAAATCATTTCTTCCATGTACACTTGTAATGAAATTGGAGTTTAATGTTTTCATCTCATATCGGCCTGTTCCGTTTGGACGGACGCTTACAATGATAGGAAGTCCATCATTGTCCAGCTCAGACGTAACAGCTATAATGCTATCATTTCTGGACAAAGAATCATATACCATGAGCGGATCCGCAATCAGGAGTGGAAGCCTTTTCATTTGCTCAACTGTCAGTCCATGAAAGTGTATGTTATTTTCACTTTTCGGCGTAACAGCGTCTTTCAAATGTCGTTGTGTAAACAACATTGGTAATTGTTCACAGCCGACGGTGAGAAAAATCGAAGGTGTATCACATACTCGTAAAGCACTGTAAAAAGGTATTTTCCCATTTAGACTTTCATCTACCTGCTCCGCAAACGTCTTTTCATTCATCATCTATTTCCGTTCCCCTTTCTCGTTTGTATTCAGTTACAAATCTTCCTCATTTTGTTGTCTTAAAATATGCTTCTAATGCATTTTCGATTGTTTCTTGAACCACCTTTTCTTCCGTTTCCTCAGGGAAAAACCGCTGGATAATCCGGTTTTTGATTCTAAAGGCTTTTGGTCTTCCCTGTTTTTTCATCTCTTTTCCGGAAAGGACGTCTTCTATGGCAGCTTCCGTTAATGCATTGTGATTTTCCATTCTTCGCAGTTCCTGTGCCTTTTTTATATCTATTTTGTATTTTTCCAACAACTTCCCAACCTGCTTTTGATGCTCCTTTTTCAGATAGGATAAATGAACGCCGGCCCTTAATGGAATCTCTTCTGTATCCACCCGTTCTTTTAAGCCTGCATCTAATGTATAGATCCTTAAATATCGGGCAACAGTATCCTTTGACAGCGCATATGCTGCTCCCGAAGTTCGAATATTCCCTTTTGTCGCCATTGGCGACAAACCATCTTCAGTCCTTGAATTTACTGGGTTTGCAAGGCCAATATTTTCATCACTTTGTAATGCATATATTTCCTCTAAAAATCCCTTTCTCACCCCCTTAAGACTGGTCGCAGTATAATGGGCATATAAAACTTCCGCCCGCTCGCTATGTTTCATATCTTCCCAGGAACGCTGAAGCAGGTTTGTTTCCGTTTCTATTAAATCTGCCTCTGCTTCGGTCAGGCCCTTTTTTATTACAACTGGCATATGCTCCAACCCGGCTTCCTTTGCCATTGCGGTCCGTCGATGTCCAGCCAGAATCTCATATATGCCTTCTTGATTTTCCAACGGCCGTACAATGATGGGTTCTAATACGCCAAATTCTCGTATACTTTGAAGAAGATCTTCATTCTTTTTCCCAAGATTTATATGAAATTTGTGATTTTTCCTCGGCCGCAGCTTTTCCATTGCTATCGATGTAACCTCTTTTTCTTCTTCCATTCCTGTTACATTGCCAAACATTTCATCTAGGCTCGTCAATCTCCTATTTACCTTTAAGCTACTCATGATTAACCACCTCCCTTGCCAGCTCCTGATAAGCCGCTGCCGCTTTATTAGAAGCTGCATATTGCATGATTGTCTGACTTTGTAACGTGGATTCTCCGACCTTGATTGAGCAGGGGATCCTAACGCTGAAAACCGGCACTTCTTTTTCATATGTATTGCGTATGATCTCCTCTACTGTTTGTGTCAACCGCATTCTTTCTTTATACATGGTAAATAAAATACCTTCAATTTCTAATGATGGATTGATTTTTCGTTTTACTCGTAAAATGTTTTTCAACAATATTTCCAATCCTTTTGCTGACAAATACTCCGGCGTTACCGGTATGATAACAGACTGTGCTGCCGCCAATGCATTTATTGTAAGCATACCGAGCGATGGTGAGCAGTCAACTATGATGTAATCATACTTATGTTTCTGTTCCTGTAAGATTCCCTTTAAGATACTTTCCCTGCATACTGTATTTACTAGACTTACCTCGATTGCTGATAGTTCCAAACAGCAAGGAATACAATCGAGGCTAATCCCATTTCGCTGTTGATGAAATACATATTCTTTCGGCAATTCTGTGTCTTCCATCATATGCTGCATTAAAATAGCGATGGTGCAGGGCAGTCCATCTGGATCATCATAACCCATGCAGATCGTTAAGGAGCTTTGCGGGTCAAAGTCAACCAGCAGCACCTTTTTTCCTTTTTCTGCCAATGCATAGCCTAAATTCATTGTAGTCGTAGTCTTGCCTACGCCGCCTTTTTGGTTTACGATTGCAATAATCTTTCCCATTTCTTTTACCTCTTTTCTTTTATTTATTTAAAATAAAAACAGGCTCTTCGCCTGTTTCATTTTCCATATTTACTTATTTTGTCGCCATTGGCGACAAACCATCTTCAGCCCTTGTATTTACTGGATTTTTTGGGCAAATAATTTTGATTGTTTTTACGGGTTTTCTCACAGTTTCATTTTTTCTTAAAGCGGGCTGACATGTGGGAATCATATCAGCCCTAAGAAAAGAGTCCCCGTATTGCCGATAGGTCAGCATATGCTGAATTCCATCTTATACATACGCAAGTATTCAAGATGGATTGGGTACTGCTGGGGATTATTCTTCTCTGTATCATTGCAATTCTGCTATATGCACTTTTACAAGCCATTGATAAGGGCAGAAAATATTAGTTCACATAACATGGGGTGAATGCCATAAAAGGTATTCACCCCATACAGTGAAAAGATGTTATGGATTGTCTGCTTCCATATAGGGGTAGCGATAAAAAACGGAAGCCAGTTTTTCCAATTCCCTATAATCCTCCCATGCCGCCAGTTCTCTTGCCGAATGCATCGCAAGCATAGGGATTCCCACATCCGCACCAAGCATCGGAAGATAAGAAGAAAGAATCGGCCCCAGCGTTTGTCCGCCCGGCATACCGGAACGATTCACCTGCTGCTGCCAACGGATCTTGCCGCATCGACACAGCTCCTTTATGATACCGGACGCCTCACTATCTGATACATATCGCTGGGTTGCACTGGTCTTGATCACAACTCCGTTTCCCAGATAAGCCGGATTGGTCGGATCACTTTTTTCTGTATAATTCGGATGATAGCCTTGCGCACCGTCCATTGATAATAAAAATCCTGTTGCCAGCTTATCCTGCCAGACAGCGGAATCCATGCCTAAGGCAAATCCCAGCTTATCCAATACTTGATGAAGCAAAGCAGAATCCGCACCCTGCTTGGAACGGCTGCCAATCTCTTCATTATCAAACATAGCCGCTACTGCCACATTTGGATGTGCGCTTTCCGATATGCTTTTTAATGCGTTCAGCAACGCAGCAACAGAAGCCAGGTTGTCAATTCTGGGTGCACTAATGCATTCCCGGTTCATTCCAACAGATTCCGGTTGTTCTACATTATACAGGTATAAATCATAATCCAGAATTTCATCCTTCTTTATGTCCCAACTTTGTTCCATATATTTCATCAGGAAATCTTCACACTCTCCGTTATTTTCAATTCCTGCGGAACGTAACCCGACGATCGGCATCATTTCCTGCTGAATATCCATTTCCTTCTTCTCTCCCTGTTTTTGCAGGTGAGGTGCAAGAGAAGGGATCAAACAAATTCCCCTGTCCGACCTGACATAGCGAACCACCGGATGAAAAGCATCCTTTCCTTTTAATACCAACTTACCGGCGATTCCCAAAGGCCGATCGAACCAAGTCTGTTTTAACAGGCCGCCATAAGGTTCTACGTTCAGACGCACATAATATTCCCCTGCCAGCTGCGGATTGGATTTGATCTTCAAGCAGGGGGAATCTGTATGCGCAACTGCCAGCCGAACATTGAAATCCGGTGACAATCTTCCTATATTTACTGCGATCAACATGGTGGGATACGGGGTAACTACATATCCGTTCCCCTGTTCCGCTTTCCAGGGTTCTCCATACTTCCATTCCTGATAACCGTTTCGCAGCAATTCCTGTTTTACATAGGAAACCACATGAAAAGCAGTAGCTCCTTCTTGTATTACTTTTGCCAGTTCTTCCATTTTTTCACCTTCTTTTTATTCGTACTAAAATAACGAACCTGCGAATCCCCTTCCTGCTTTATCATCATTTTTTCACCAATTCAGCATTGCTATACATCTGCCAGCCTTTATTTTATATTCGGCTTTCGCTGGTTCTTACTTCTTTTCCATTTTTTCGTTTTCTTTCGTATGTCGGACAGTTCCAACATCAAACGCTTACAATCCAATTCCGATATGCCCGCCTGACTATAGCAGGCGGCTTCCAAAAGCTCTGCCAACTGATCCACATTCCAGCTCCAATCCTCTGTCCGGCTCTCCATATATTGCAGTTGTTTCCGATAGGTCGGACACTCCCCGTATGCCGGCTCCCGTTTTCGTAAATTATCGCTTAACAGCTGATAATACGCCAGTACATTTTCCGTTCCGTCTTCTGTATGCCATGACCGATATTTTTTCCATCTAAAATATCCGATTTTCCCGCCATATACTAAAAGAAGCACTGCCAATACAATTAACAGTCCGATCCAGATTCCCTGAATATCGTCAAAATCCAGATCCATCGTATCCAACATAAAATCGCTATCATCTGACACTTCTTCATTGGAACCTCCGGAACCAAAAACATCCCAGAAACTTTCTAATTCTTCTTCCGGATCAATAGCTGCCGTAGTTACCTCCTCTACCCGCCAGCCAAGACTGGGATTCAACGTCTCTACCCATGCATGGGCTCTTGCATCTGTTACTTCTACATCAACGACACCAGTTTCCCCTAATGAAGAATATCCTTCGTAAAAAGAATCATAGGAAAACTCTTCCCTTAATTCACCATTCATGACATCTTCATATGTGATAACATAACCTTCAATATAACGTGCAGGGATTCCGTTGTACCGGTAGATCAAGGTTGCAGCTGTGGCAAAATGTGCACAATACCCTTTCTTTCGTTCCAAAAACCACGTGACAAAATCTTCATTCCGTGGGCAGCGTCCGGGACGGGTAGTATAGAGAAACTCTTCTTCAAAATAATCCTTTACTTTTTGAATGATTTCCTCTTGACTGTCCTGTTCCGTAATGCCGGCTTCTTCACTGGCACGGGCGACCGCATCGTAACATTCCTCCGGTACATCCAGATACAGGATTTCCGCCTGCTCCTTTTGTCCCCATTGAAACAGAAGATCTTCTTCGTCCGATTCAAAGTTTATCACAGGCTCGTATTCATAGCTTTTCCATTGATTCCTTCTGATTCCACCAACTATGATGTCCCCTGCCATCAGACCATCCATACAATAATATGGCTCATACGCATATACTTCGCTTGCACCTACATTTTTAATCTGCATCGTGCCATGAGCATAATAATCGCCTGAAACCTTTTCTGATTGACGTATCAGATTTTCATACATTGACAAGCCGGACGGAAATATATTTCTATCAGTATAGTAGTCATAGTCAAAGCTATATTGACTATTATTACTGTTGTATAACTCCTCCAGCATATCAATTATATCAGGCGAATCCTGAAGCGTCTCTTTATAATTCAACCACTTTGAACTGTCCGATGCATACGACACCCCGGTATAGCCTTTTAAATATATTGGTTCCATGCTGTAGGGAGTAAACCGGACGATCAAATCCGTCTGATAATCCGGACGGACAGAGCCTACTCCCCCCAACTGACCGCCACTGATCCCTCCGGTAGCCGCATAACGATCGAACATGGAAAAGCCACGAGTTGAAATATCCTGAATCATGGCTTCACTTTCTTCCTTTTGCGGATTCTGCCGATAACGGATATTAAAGGTATCCTTTCCTCCTGCTACAGAAGTGATTCCATACAACAATAATACAGAAATGATAAAGATGCCCATAGATTGCAGAATTGTTGCCGCATCCTGTACATACCAGATCCTTAGCGGCTTCCCCTTCTTATCTTTCCATTTATAATCCCTGTGCCGGCGGTCCATACCGTATGCCCCGCTGCTATGGATTGACCAGACTGTTATGTAGCCGGTCACTAACAGAATCACAAAAAACGAATCCGGTTCTAAGCGGAAATACATAGGCATTATCCATAAAAAGCCGGTCATAAATAATAAAAACCATACATTCATGGTACGGGAAACGATTACATTCGCCACGATCATCATGACCGTTCCCACAAAAACGACGATCACGGAAACCGCTAATAGTTCATTACTGACTGCGATCTCATAATACTGCATACCCGGCAGATCAAAGTAGTTTTCAATAATCTCAAATACCTGATTGACGATCAGATAATATCCGCTATTGATATAAGGCTGAAATCCACGCACTAAGAAGAAAAAAATAAACAAAAAAACGATATAGACCAGATCCATCAGCCAGCCCCGATAATAAATGGTGGTAAACAAAAGTGCCATAGCAAATAAAAGCACTGCTGTTGGAAACACATAATATTCCAAGTCAATACTGCTTAAAAAACAGCCAATGGCGCCAAAAACCACGCTAAATACCAACAGACTTTTTACCATGCAGTTCTTCAGCCAGCTGCTGGTTTCCATATGCAGGGGTTCTTTCATGACGATACCGTCTGCCAGGTTTATTTCCGTATTTACTTTCTTTTTATGAAATAGCGCCATAGAATACTCCTGTATAATTTCCGTAATCCATAAAAGATTCCCCGTTTCCAAAGTTACGATTTCCAACCCAAAGAAATTGCGTCTCTTCCCCTCGGAGTGTATGGAACATTTCCCGTCCTAACGTCTGTTCCGCATATATTTTTTCATAATAGAGCATTCGGAAGCCTTCTTCTAGCTGTTCCGGATAATCCGCCTTCCAGAAGACCAATTCATGCGTATTTGCACTCCACCATACCAGGGACAATGGAACCTGATTTTGAAGCATCAGACAGGCAATTCCATAGGTACAATCTAACACCTCTTCCAACAATTCTTCTTCATTATCATGAAGCTCCAAAAGGAGAAACAACTGCTTGGAAGACATACTGACCCGTTCTTTCACCATCAAAATATCCTTCTTTACGGATAGCTTCCAATGAATATTCTGCATCTTATCCCCCGGCTGATATTCCCGGACATCCTGAACCTCCGAAAAATCGGATCCCTTTTTAGTGCTTTCCTCGACTTCCTCCATTCCCTCCATATAGCCATTTAACTCTGCCTTAATCTCCGCCTTCTGGTTTGGCAGCACTATGACTACATATGGATCGGGAAATGTCCGTCGAAAGGAGGTAATCCCTAAAAAATCCTCCAGTTCTACAAATCGGATCCGGAACTCCATTCGTCCACACTTGGTAACTGTGACCGGATATGTAATCGTCTGCCCCTTTCCTGCACGCAGGGGAATGCGTATTTCATGGGTTCTTCCGGTATCATAAAACAAGTTGGAAACGTCGAGCAGAAGTCTGCAATTCATCACGCCGACCCAAACCGGATTTAACAGCTTTAATTGAACTTGGAATTCTTCTCCCTTTTCCATATTTTCATATGGTCCATTCCACTGTACCGCCATATGATCTGCTGCCAGCTTCGTTCCGATAATACTGATAATCGGAAGAAAGATCATAACCACCATGATCGCCAGATTTAGAAAACTGTGAAAAAACCAGAGCAGTCCGGCATTTGCCGCAAACAATATAAAATATCCAATCACCCGAAGGATTCGTTTTATCATTCTGCTTCCTTTCCCGGTTCCTATTCCTGCTTCCTATCCTCAGGTTCTCGGAGCCTCTACACTGTTAAATACCTTCATCAATGCCGCTTTGGTATCCAGACCTGCCGCCTTCGCCTTAGTACTCAGCTTCACCCGATGCCCCAGTGTATCGACAAATACAGCTTCTACATCTTCCGGAGAAACAAACTCTCTGCCAGCCATAAATGCCAGAGCCTTAGCCATTCGAAGCAAAGCGATACTTCCTCTCGGACTTGCTCCTAAACTAATAAATTCACTCTCTCTGGTCTTTTCAACTAACGTAGTAATATAACCATAGATCCGTTCGTGTACAAACAGATCGGTCACCTGTGCCTGAAGCTCTACAAACTCCTCTCTGGTTATTACCGCTTTCACATGTGAAACCGGCTTGGAAGCATTTCCCTTTAAAATCTCAACTGCGCTTTCATGAGAAGGATACCCCATAGAAAGACAGACCATAAACCGGTCAAGCTGGGATTCCGGCAATAGCTGTGTACCGGCAGAACCGATCGGATTTTCCGTTGCGATCACCGTAAAGGGAGTCGGGAGCTGCCGGGTCACTCCGTCTACCGTCACATTTCCTTCTTCCATAACCTCTAACAGTGCCGACTGGGTCTTAGGAGAGGTACGGTTGATCTCATCCGCCAGAAACAGATTGCAAAAAATAGAACCTGCTTTATACTCAAACTCTTTTGTCTGACTGTTATACATGGAAAAGCCCAAAATATCACTGGGCAATACATCCGGCGTAAACTGCGTCCGCTTGTAATCCATCGACATAGATTTTGCAAGTGTCATGGCCAGCGTAGTTTTCCCTACCCCCGGTATATCCTCCAGAAGAATATGCCCTTCTGCCAGCATTGCGGCAATGACTTTTCGTACTACTTCTTCCTTTCCCTTAATGACCTGATTAATCTCTTTCTGTATCTCATCAATCTTACCCAACGTAATACCTCCTGCTTTTCTCCTCATTTCCGTACTTAAAAAAATCCCCAATATGCAGCATGTTTTCGCAAAATAACGACTTTTATGCTGCTTATAAGGCTTTTCCTGATTCCATTATAGAATTTTTCTGAAAAATATGCTACTATATTTCCAGTTTTAAATACTTTTTTTAGATTTAAGAATATTACCTTGTACGATAGGAGTATATGATGTTTGCTGCTACTACTCAAGATGTCCGGACATTTATGAATCGTCTTCTGACTGGAACGGATTTTGATCGTTTTCTGCTCTGTGAAGCAACGATCATGACCGGTTCCACTTATATCATTGACGGCCATATCAACCGGGACTTTTATGACACTGGAGATCCCCATTTAGAGCCGGAACGCATTTACCAATATTGGGAAGAATGCAGACCGTTTGCCTTTCAGCTTATCAAAGGTTCCCGCACTCCCCTTGCCATGAAGATCGTATTGATGCTTGCGCCCCATAATGTAGAAAAGTTTATAGAAAAATATAATATTCCGATCTTACCGGAACAAATATCCGGCCTTTATCTGAATATCCGCTACGAACATGGAACCCTTGCCCTTTCCTCCGGCACAGCTCTGGCCTTTTTTACGTTAGACAAGACTGTAGAACAAATGTGGGACGAAATGCTTCAGCAGTTTTTCAAACAGCAGGAAATCGTGCTGCTGACTGACTGAACCTGTCCCTACTTTTCTTCTTTTTCCACATCCTGCTTTGCGATCCAGACAGAAATCCCTGTGATCAACACCGCCAACAGAACAGACAGCAGAATCCCTCCCCACGGAATCCAGAATTTTATATTATAATACACGCCATCGTTCTGTATTTCTGCGGCAAACCGGGTCAGCCAGTAACTTACGCCGACTCCGATACCACTTCCCAGTATGCTTCCCACAATAGCAGCCAATCCGCCCTCTAAGCCCAGCATTTTTAAGATCTGCCTCCGGCTCATTCCGATTGTACGCATGATCTGAAATTCCCGGCTTCGCAGTGCTATATTGGCGCTAAAGGTGTTAAAGATATTGACGGAACCGATTCCGGCTATGATAATTGCAATCAATAAAATCAGCCCTTGATAGCCATTCATGGTAGAAATCAACTCCATTGTCCCGTCTTCATAGATATAATCATTCGAGTTTTCTATCATAAAATCCTGAATTTCCCCTATATCGAACCGCTCATTGAATTTTATCAGAATATCTTCCAGACCTTCCGCTTCTACCTCCTTCATACCTATATCCGGCAGGAACTCTTTCTGATAATATTCTCTTGCAAGCAGAACCGAAATACCGGTTTTCGGGAAAGGGGTATACGAAATAACCGCAACAATAGGATACCGTTCATAACCAATGCGGTTGAGTTCTTTCATATATGCTTCCTGATATTCCTCTGTAGTTAGATCCCCTCTATCTGTTATGTCCACTCTTCCCCGTGGCACTGCTATATAGTCGCCCACATGAAGCTCCTGTACTTCTGCAATCGGATGCAGATATTCCGTCACTTCACCATTTACTACACTGGTATCCTTATAGGAACGGGAAAGGATTACTCCACCTTGCTGCAACGCTGCATAATCCAGACTTCCTTCCACCAAAACACTGTCTAATTGAGCCAACTGTTCTTCATCAATGCCTATGAAATCATTCCCCAGTACTGCATTTTCCTTTTTCAGCAACTGCGTTTCTTCTTTTTCCGGCAGAACATAGTAATTCCAATTCATCGCATAACGCGGCTCTACGTCCTCTACACTTTTCAGTGCCAGGAGTTGTTCCGCATAAGCATTGATATCCTCTTGTGTTATACCGTTTCTGTTCCGGTAGGAAGCGACACCGCTATATGTATCCTGCATATCTCCAATATCAAAAAGAGTCTTGACAATATGTACCATGCTGAAGCTTAATACAATCCCGACCACACTGAATATAATCCCAACCGTCGATGCGATAAACTTTCCCTTATTCCGCATCAGATTCTTAACCGCATATTCTCCTTCTATTCCCAGCAGCTTACGGACCCAGCCGGTTTTTACCTTTTTAATTTTCTCTTTTCGGATCACCGCATTTCCATTGATCGCTTCTATGGGAGAAATCAATCCGATCTGCCTTGCCGGTTCCAAAAGGGAAAACAATACGGCACACATAGTCAGAAACATACTTCCTACAATCACCCACCATTCCGAATATGCATGGAAAAACGGATAAAGTCCCATCTCTATCAAAATCTGCCGGAAACCAAACAGATATTTCCCCATTTCTATCAACAAATAGGTAACTCCCATACCAAGCAGATTGCCCATAAGTCCCATTACCAGACCTTCCTTTATCAGCAATCGCCGTAACCGGTATTTACTGGTCCCCATACAGCGAAGGATTCCATAATCCCTTGCCCGCTCTGCCACTGAAATAACGAACACATTCCGAATGATTCCCACTGCGATCCAGAACAAAATGGCAAACACCAGAACGAAAAAAATATACTCCAGCAGTCCGGCTAATTCATTTTTTGAATATCCCGCCTGATACTTCGTAACGAAAGAATTTTCATCCAGATAAATCCCTTCATTCGCTAATTTTTCCAGATAATTTTTCCTATGTGCAAAACGGACGGATACGTACAGATAATCATATTCACGGGTCTGATCCAAACGGCTTACAAAGCCATCATAGAATCCCAGATTTGCCACACTATCAGTATTTACGTTCTTTTCCTCATAGATACCCGTTACCTGATAAGAGTCCGAAAGGACCTTTTTTTCGAAATCGTTATCAATCGTAATATCCCTTTCGTCCTTAGGCAGGCTGCGTATGTATTCATGCGCCTCATACCTACTGCCAATCCGCCTGCCGTTATACCAGTATTCCTCTCGGTTGATCGTAATCTGGTCACCGATATACAGTTGGTAATATTCCGCCTGATACTGTGACATCAATATTTCATGACTGTTTTCCGGATACCTGCCTTCCAGCAGTTCATAGGAAAAGAAATCCTGATCAAATCGCTCCAAATAGCGTATAAAGCATGCACCTGTCTCCTCATACCCCTCCATAAATAATTGCGACTGTTCCTGAAACAACAGCATTTCATCAATATAGTCCAGATGCCGCATCACCTGATACTGCTCCGGATTCACCATTCCCTCGGCATCATAATCTCCATAATACTGCCTATTTTTGTTATACTCAGCATGACTGATCGAGGTATACAGCGTCCCTGCTCCAAAAAACAGTATAACCGCAAACGTGATTCCCATTACCGTAAAAATCGTCCGTTTTTTATAAGCAAGCATATACTTCCAGAACAAATCATCAAAAGTATGGAAATGTTTCATTTTCCTGTCTCCCCTTTTCAAAACAATCACTTATCAAGCAGCAGAGTGCTTTCATTGGTAACATCCGATAGTATTTTCCCATCCTGTATTGAAATAATCCGCTGGCACATTTTTGCCAGATCCATATCATGGGTAACGATTACCAGTGTCTGTTGATATTTCTTTGCAGACTGGATCAGAATCTTCATGATTTCCATTGCCTGTGTATGATCCAGATTTCCGGTCGGTTCATCCGCCAGAATCAGGCGGGGACGATTCGCCAATGCCCGGCCAATGGCAACTCTCTGCTGTTGTCCGCCAGATAACTGATTCGGCAGATGATTCCTCCATTTTTCCATCCCCAGCATATCGAATAATTCATCAATATATTCCGGATCCGGCTTCTTTTTATCCAAAAGAATCGGACTGATAATGTTTTCCTCCGCTGTTAAGATCGGAATCAGATTATAGCTTTGAAATACAAAACCGATTTTTCTGCGTCGTATGGCAGATCGTTCTTCATCTTTTAATTCATACAGTTTCTCTCCATCTAATATCACGTCGCCGGAAGTAGGCTCTATTACGCCTCCCAGCAGATGCAAAAGAGTGGATTTACCGGAACCGGAGGTTCCCGTAATCGCTACAATTTCCCGCTTATCAATTTGCAGATTCATATGATCGACTGCATGAATCTCAAAATCATCTTTTCCATATTTCTTTGTTAGATCCTTTACCGTAATAATATCCATATAGCTTCCTCCTTTTAAGGGTTGTCTTATTCTTCAACGTTTTTTAACTCTTTTTTTGCTATCAGAAGGGATACCAATGTAATTAAGACTACCATCCATACAGATATTGGAATGCCTTCCCACGGCAGTCGATATTCACTTTTGCTGCTGATCTCACCTGAAAGCAGCATGAGAAGCAAACCTGTCCCAAAACCAACTCCGATTCCCAGCAGACTTCCAAAAAGAGCCGCCAAGCCACCTTCCATGCTAAGCATCTTTAATATCTGTCTCTTACTCATACCCACTGCTTTCAGTATCTGAAACTCACGCTTCCGCAACCCGATAGTAAAGCTTAACGTATTAAAAATATGAAATGCTCCAATTCCTGCTGCCAATCCGGCAATCATCAAAATCAACTGCCTATATCCCCGCACCATATCTTTTTCAGCATGAACCCCGCCGTCTGTAAAGTAATAATTTTTATGTGCTTTTTGAAATTCAAATATCTCCTCCGGATCATATGCCTCGCTGCAGCACACTCTTATCTCATACAATCCGGCAGCCGCCGCATCCGGCGGAATCAAATGCGCCTGATAGTAATCTCTGGAAACAATCACATCCGGCGTTCCGCTTAAAACAGGATTCGGATTATAATCCACCACTGCAACCACCGGACAGGCAATAACCTTGTCCCTATCTATTGTACCATCCGCACGGAAAAAATTGTCTGTATCTTCAGGTATAAAAAGCATATCGCCCGGTTTTAGATCCGTTTTCTGTTCTTTACTGATTACCGGTTCTCCATTCAACACGTTCAGGAACCTGATATTTCGGCAGACGATCACACCGCCTTCCTCTAACGCTTTGCGATCCAGCTCTCCCTCCAGCAAATAAGGTTCCAGACTCTTTATCTGTTCTTCATCAAACCCATTGATAAAATAACTGGTATAGTATTTTCCGTTTCCGTCCGGAAGTCCAAATGTCTCGCCATCACTAGGTATTTGTGTAGCATAACATGAGCTTACCTTATCTACACTTTCAAGTGCAAGCAAATCATCTTCAAACTTTTTAATATCCTCATTTCCTTTTCCAATTCCGTTCATAAACGAAGCACTGGCGTCATATCCGTCATCCATAAGCACCAGCCTGTTCGCATCATCTAAGGAAGCATTCATAATGTGTACAATAGAAATACCGATCATAATTCCGATCACACTGATCGCAATCCCAATCACCGACGCCAGAAATGTCCCCTTTTTTCGTAATACATTCTTGTATGCATATTCTCCTTCTATACCCAGCAGCCAATGAATCAGTCTGCCGTTTCTTTGTTTTATCCGTTCCTTCCGAATCAAAGTTTTTCCGATAATGGCATCAACAGGAGCCATTTTCCCAAATTGTCTTGCCGGCTCTAACAGGGAAAATAATACAGCACAGAAGGTAAAAATGAAACTTCCTAAAACCAGATACCAAGAAACCTTCAAACGGAAAGCAGAATCAATACCAAGAGCTTGTAAAATCTGCCGAAATCCCCAGATATGCTTTCCAATTCCGATCATAACATTCGTAATTCCTATTCCCATTATACATCCAATAGCCGCCATTGTAAAACCTTCTTTTCGCAGCAGTCTTTGCAGCCGATACTGACTGGTTCCCATACATCGCAGGATCCCATAGTCTCTGACACGCTCCTCAAGTGTCATTTCAAATGCATTTCGAATGATACCAAACGCAATCCAAAACAATACGATGAACGCAAGCAGAAAAAGGATATATTGAAGCAGCGGATCCATAACGGAATTGTTATATCCTTTCAGATATTCTGTCACCCATTCATTCTCTTCCAGAAAAATACCTTCTTTTGCAAGCTGCTGCAAGTGATTTTTATGATTTCGAAACTGAACACAGACTTCCATTTCTCTATACTCTTTCTCTTGATCCAGCAAAGAAAGAAACGGTGTAGACTCGATTAAAAAATCATTATATTCCTGATCGGATTCGTAAATACCCGCTATCCGATACCGGGTTTTTATCGTCCGTTTTTCCAAATCCTCTATCTGCAAGCTTTCTTCTGTCGGCATACCGTCCGCATCATATTCCGTATGCTCCTGCAAATACCGAAACGCCTGTTCCCCATCGCCAATCCTTACAGTCCCATACCAATATTCATATCCCTGTAATTCCAGAACATCTCCTGTCCGGACATTAAAATATTCCGCCTGATACTCATCCAGCATCAATTCATCCGGCTGTTCCGGATAATGTCCGTCTATCAGATCATAGGAAAAGATAGGATTTTCAAAATTTTCCATCTGCCGGACCTCCACCCAGCGTTCTGTATCCTCCAACTCTATAGTCTGTGTATTTGTCTGATACAACAGCATCGCTTCAATATAATCCAGCTTTTTCATTTTCTGATACTCCTCTGGATTCACAGTCCCTGCTGCTTCATAATTCCCATATTTTTTGGAATTTGTTTCATAATACGCCTGATACACGGATGTATAAACGGTTCCCGCCCCATAAAATAAGATGACTGCAAGCGTGATTCCGAAAATCGTAAATATTGTCCGTTTCTTATAAGCAAACATATACTTCCAAAACAGGTCATCGAACTTACGAAATCCGTTCATAAAATCGCCTCCCTTCTTTGACAATACAGATACTATAAAGAAAAAACCTTTCGAACTCCGGTATGGATTTCAAAAGGTTTTCTTAATATTATTTCCTTTATTGAATTGTATTGTACCCCGACTGCTATTTTGCCAAAATCCTTAAAATCTCATTGCTCCGTGCTATAAATTGTGTCATAGCTTCCGGCTCCAGCGGACGATGTGCCAGCATCGCAAGATCGTACAACTGCCGGCATATGGTTTCCGTATACTCTCCATCCTCATGCTCTAATACATACTTTACCAATTCATGATTGGAATTTAATATCAGGGTAATACCGCTTGCACCCCCAAACATGGTAGGATCGAACCCGCCCATGCTGTACATCTTCATCATATCCTGCATTCGCCGGCTGTCTTCCGATTCCGTAATCATGGAAGAAACATTGCTGTTTTTCAGTCTTTGTACCTTTACCTCCAGCTTTTCATTGTCTAACGCTTTTCTAAAAATCTCCGTCAGCTTATCGGCGTTTGCCTTTACCGTTTCTTCATCCTCTTCACTGTCTTCCACAAAATTATTCGACAACTCAGAATCAATCCGCAGAAAATGCACATTCTGATTCTTCTGCTCCAGATGCGTAATAAACGGAGTATCAATATTGCTGGTCAATAAAATTGCATCCAGTCCTTCTTCCCGGAACATATTGACATACTGGGACTGTTCCTTTGTATCGGTCACATAGAACACCTGATTTTCATGCTTTTCTTTCCCTGCCTCCAAATACTCCGGAAGGGTAATATACCGGTCATCCAGATTCTTAAAGATGATATAATCCGTCATCTTTTCATTAAATTTATCGTCCCGGAGACAGCCATATTTAATAAACGGACTGATGTCATCCCAATACTTTTCATAATTCTCCTTATCCGTCTTACACATACCGGATAACTTATCTGCTACCTTCTTCGTGATATAATCGGATATTTTCTTTACAAATCCATCGTTTTGCAATGCACTTCTGGATACGTTCAATGGCAGATCCGGGCAATCTATAACACCCTTTAGAAGCAACAAAAATTCCGGTATTACCTCCTTGATATTATCCGCTACAAACACCTGATTATTATATAGCTTTATCTTTCCTTCCGCATTTTCCACTTCCAGATTGATCTTTGGAAAATACAAAATCCCCTTCAGATTAAACGGATAATCCATATTTAAATGGATCCAGAACAAAGGCTCCCGATAATCCAAGAATACCTTCCGGTAGAATTCTTTATATTCTTCTTCCGTACAGTCATTCGGATGCTTAGTCCACAACGGAGTGGTATCATTCAGCGGCTGCGGCTTTTTCTTTTCCGGCTTGTCTTCCGGCTTGTCTTCGTCTTTTTCCGGTTCCGATTCTACAACTTCACCATTTTCGTCTAATACTTCCGGTGCTTCTTCTTCCTCTGTCTCTTCCGGCTCCTCCGGAGCATCCGCATTTTGGAAATAAATCTCAATCGGCATGAAGGAACAATATTTCTGAATAACCTCCTTCGCCCGGTACTCATTTGCAAACTCAAAACTATCCTCATTCAGATATAAGGTAATAACGGTTCCCCGTTCTGTACGTTCCCCTTTGGAAATGGTGTATTCCGTCCCGTTATCGCATTCCCAGAAAACCGGTTCCGCCCCTTCCTGATAAGAAAGCGTATCAATGGTAACCCGGTCCGCAACCATAAATGCAGAATAAAAGCCCAGTCCAAAATGCCCGATGATCTGATCGTCATTTGCCTTATCCTTATACTTTTCCAGAAAATCCGCTGCGCCGGAGAAAGCAATCTGACAAATATATTCATTTACCTCATCTTCTGTCATACCCAGCCCGTTATCAATAAACTGAATCGTTTTATTCTCCGGACTAACGATTACGTCTATCCGATACTGAATATCCTCCGGCTCCTCAAATTCACCGACCATTGATAACTTTTTCAGCTTGGTGATTGCATCACAGCCATTTGAAATCAATTCCCGAAAAAATATATCATGGTCGGAATAGAGCCATTTTTTAATAATCGGAAAAATATTCTCACTGTTAATCGTTAAACTTCCCTGCTTTGCTGCCATTTAAAAACATCTCCTTAATCTTGATATAAATTCCTTATAAATTCTTATATTGTTAATAATAGTCCTCCAATGGCAGCTTGTCAATAGAAAATTAGCACTCACTCACAATGAGTGCTAGTAATTCTTTTTCCCTATACGATCCTCCCATTTTCTTTCCCATTCCTCCCATTTTCTTCGGCGCTGTTCTTCTCTCTGGCTTTTTGCTTCCTGTTTTTCTTCTTTTCTTCGTTCTTCTACCAGTTTAAAATCTGACACCTGTAAATATTCCAGAAGCTTTTGCCACTGATTCTCATATGCATTGCTGATAATGATTTCTATCCGTTTGTCTTCGGTCAGGATTCTGATAAAACGGAAGGTTTTTTGCAAATAAAGAATATCCTTATGTATATTCAGTTCCGATAAAGGAATCTCCATCGGTTTCCGGAATGCCTTTATCCGGATCAGATAGGGAACCTGATCCTTTATGACTAGCCAAACCAGTTCCCGTTTTTGGATCCTGCCGATTTGATTCATGGAAAATGCCGGAATGGCAAACTCTGTTTCCGGATACAGCCGATGCCCACGTTTGGGGAATTTTCTATGTACCCACGGTTCCAAATCCTGCTTGTGCCAGAGTTTTTTCCAAAGAGGTTTTACATAAATGTACATATAATAATCAGACAGTAAGGACATCTTACGAAAGAGCAAAATTCCGACTATCATCAAAAGGATACTGACTGCCACACTCAATATCGGACTAAACAGCTGCAGCAAGATCAAAAGCATATGAAGTACACTTTTTAAAAGTTCGATCACGACATTCATCCCTTTGATCGGTATCACTGCTCCTAAAAGTTCTAATGCATCCATACACCCATAGATACAGAAATAGATCACTGCGGTAAAGGCGGCTGAAAGAATCGCAAGAATCAGCATAACTGCATATGTACCGGGGGATACATACTGGATACCGTCCCCCTGTGCCGCCGCCACCTGTGTCGTCGCAAGCGGAAGCAAAGAAAGCGAGACCGTTACGATCATACCGCCCCACTGTTCAATGTTGTCAATAGTAGCTTTTGAAAACATCTTAGAGGCGGAAGTGGAATGAATGATATACATGGCAAGTGCAATGATCGTCAATAAAACCGCCGCAGTCGGATTTGCAATCGGAAGCTCTGAAACCGTCCGTACCAATGGAATACCATGTAAAAATTCCCCTGCCTGTAACAGCCATTGTGTTTCCGGAAAATAAACCTGCGCATTTTCTATCATACCCAAAATGGACAACGCCGCCAACGTAGCAGTGGGGTTGACCGATGCAGTAACAGCGGTAGAAAAGATACCTGCATATGTTTCCAGACTCTCTCCCAATGTAGTGTTTACCGTATTGTCAAGCTCCGAAGCCGGGTATACCAAAGCGTTTTTGCTTGTCAGAACGGAAAAAGAAATCATAACCGTAACTATCAAAATAAAAAACCGCAGTTTCTTTTGTTTATACCGATACCAATCTTCAGACTGTCCCATTCCCTTTCTCCTTTCGCATCTCTTCGCCATTTGCAGCCTATCAGTCAATCAGACGATCCATCATCAGCATGACAAAAAACCCAATAATCATGGAATACGTTGCCATTCGTTCATACCCATGACTGTGCGTCTCCGGTATCATCTCATCTCCCACTACATATAGCATAGTTCCCCCTGCAAAGGCAAGTGCGAAGGGCAGAATGGCTTGCGCAAGATTGATGGCAAAATACCCTAAAAAAGTACCTATCACTTCAATCAATCCGGTACAAAAGGCAATCAAAAAGGTTCTTCTTTTCCGAATTCCCGCCATCAGCATCGGAGAAATGATGATCATACCCTCCGGAATATTCTGAATCGCAATCCCAAGTGCTACCGTCAATGCATTTTTAACATCGTCTCCGCCAAATGCCATACCTGCTGCCAATCCCTCCGGCAGATTATGAATCCCGATTGCCATGACAAATAAAAGTACTTTATTTAGATTTCGGTTATTTTGATGTATTTCCTCATCCACGCCGGATATATGGTGAAGATGTGGAGTGATCTTATCCATTAAATTTAAAAAAACAGCGCCTGACAACAGTCCTAATCCTACGATCCATACGCCAGAGGTCTCCACCATTTCCGTAGCCGGAAGAATCAGGCCGATCACTGCGGCCGCCAGCATCACACCTGCTGCAAAGCCCATGATCGCATCGTTCCACTTATGTGGGATTTTCTGAAACAAAAATCCAATCAATGCACCGATCACGGTTGCTCCACCGACTCCCAGCGCTGTTAATGCGACTAATTTCATACGGAACCTCCTTTTTTCTCTTTCTATTATATCCAAAAATGTAAAAAATTGATATGGTTATTTTGTTTTTCGTTGCACTCTCTTACTAAATCATTTATAATTTAAATATCAACCTAAAATTGGGAGGATTATTATGAATACAGAAGAAAAACGAATCAGTCGTTCTCTATTGACTGCCACCAGTATCACACAGGGAATCATTCTGGTTGCTTATCTGCTTGAAGTCATTAAGGGCGAGCGTACTATTTTATATTATCTCGTTTTAGCCGCCTTGATTCTAATACCGACGATTCTTTCCTGGATGTCTTACCAAAAAAATCCGGAAAGCAGTCTTTGCCGTTATATTGGCACCATTGGTTATCTGATTATGTATACGATGGTACTTTTAACCGGTGATACGCCGATGACCTTTGTTTATATTCTGGTTCCTCTTTCCTATATGACGGTCTGTGCAGATGCCAGACTATTGCTTTTGGTTTTGATCTGGTCAACGTCTTCCAACCTGATTTCCATACTCTACCGGGTCTTTGCATTAAAGGAAACCAGTGCGGATAACATTGCTGATTTTGAGATTCAGCTGCTTGCCACACTGTTATGCTTAGTTTTTACCTATCTGTCGACCCGCTTACAGTCCAAAATCAACAAAGGACGTCTTGATACCGTATTGGAACATGAGCAGAACACCAAAGAAACCTTGGATACGATCCTGATGGTTGCAGATACTGTAAGTGCAGATACCCAATCCGTACTTACAATGGTTAAACAAGTAGAGGAGGCATCTACGATCACGGTACAGTCTATGGATGAAATCACTATCGGCACCACTCAGACCTCTGATTCCATTCAGGAACAGTTGACGCAGACAGAAACCATTCAAAACATTATAGAAGAGGTAAATCAAATCTCTGACTATATGCAGTCAAACATCAATGTTAGTCATGAAAATATCGGTATGGGCATGAAAAATATGGACGCCTTAACGGAAAGTGCCTCCTATGTTCAACAGATCAATGATACCCTGAATACAGAAATGGATCATTTAACGGAACGTGCCAATGAGGCTCTTGATATTATTCAGATTATACAGGAAATTGCCAGTCAGACAAACTTATTGGCATTAAATGCGTCGATTGAAGCAGCAAGAGCCGGAGAAGCCGGACGTGGCTTTGCTGTAGTAGCAACGGAAATCACCAATCTTGCGCAGCAGACTACGGATGCTGCCACGGATATTCAAAATCTGTTAAGTACACTGCAAAATGACGCCGCTACAGCAAATCAGGCTGTCGATCAGGCTGTCCGTGCCGGCAACGAGCAAAACAACCTGATTCTAAATACAAAACAGACCTTTGAAAGCATCAATCAGACGATTTCTCTGGTAGCAGACAGTGCCAATCAGGAGGCTGCATCGATCAGCCAGCTGATGACCGTCAATGCAGACTTCGTTTCCAGTGTAGAAACCATCTCCGCTGTCAGCGAAGAGGTGACCGCTAACACCCAGCAGGCATACGAAATGGCAGAAAATAATCTGGAACTTTCTGAGCAGATGAAACAGCGGATACAAAATCTTTCCGATTCCGTAAATCACTTAAAGCCATAGTTTTCTTCTTTTTTCATATTGCAGATAAAATGTGGTATCCCTGTCATAAGGAGTCAGGTAAAAGCATTGAAGGATCCGAAGATTCACTTGCTTCCATTCCGCTCCTTTCAGGATACCCGCTTTTATTTGTTCCTGATAATTCTTCAAAAAATAATGCCAATCCAGAATAAAGGCATCGTTTTTTTCTATATCGTTTGTATCGATCCAGTTTTTGATCTTAATTTTTGTTTTATGCGCCGCTTTACATTCATGTATTTGAATAAAATAGCGGAACTGATCCTTCTGATAAATCCTACCCAAAGGAAAAATCCGGCAAATTCCGGGACGATAGGAATGAACGCTGCACCAGCCTTCCTCATTTAGAAAAAAACAGGCTTCATTCTCTTCCTGCATTTTGAGATTCGGCAGTACCAAACCGTCCACGGTATTTAATTCCAAAGCAGAATCCAACAACTCTTCCGGCGTTTTACCCAAGCCGAGCGTCAACCGATAGAGGTCGAACGGATCCAAGACAATCGAATTTCCCATTCCATGACAGCAGGCAGAACAGTCCTTACACCCGTTACAGCCCACCTTAACCAAATCGTTACTTTCGTACAATTTACCATCCGATACCTTTGCTAAATCCCAGTTTCGTTCCATTTTAATTCACTCCCGCACCATTTTCCCATTGTTTTATTTTTGATTGGAAAGGGCCTGTTCCGCTGCATCAAGCCCCTCGTAACCATACAAAAGAACCGTATTATTCATGATTTCTTCCGCCAGATTATCTCCTGCCTGTGCTTTTGAAGCAATTAACCGGCCATACCGATACAAAAGCAAATCTGAATATGTGAGCAGTTCTCCCCGCAGATACGTTTCATAAGACGTATTCCATGGTGAATCTTCACTGGTATGAATACTCCTTGCATTTCCTGCCAATCTGGGATAACAGGATTGGAATTCCTCCATCCATGTTACCTGAATCTTAACGATTTCCTCTACCAGCTTCCTTTTTTCCTCTGAAACAGGCGGCAGCTCCGCCTCCAGTTTTGCATATTCCGAAGGCGCAGTACTTTCCATCATCCTTCCGTATTTTTCCGTAATCATATTCCAGCCTTCTAAAAGGCTGCCATGAAATTCCGTATAATATTGCAGAAGCATCTCTTTTGGCCAAGTTAAATACTGGCTGACCCTCATGATTCGGAAGGTATGCCAATCATCCTGACAATCCGCCCTGCCGCCTTCATTTTTCACCTGATCAAAGGCTTCAAATTCCATTTTAGCAATCTGCTCCGCCAATTCCTTCTCCGATAATCCTACCAGTTCCGCCTCTTTTGCCAGTTCTTTTCCATATGCCTCCAGATACAAAACATCTCCTTGTTTACGAGAATATACCAAGCCTTGAGCAAGCATTCCTTCCAACAATTTTGCCGCAATCTGTTCCAGCAGGGAATTGTTATCCCCTATCCTTTGAATATCCACAGCAATCAACTGTTCACAAAGTCCGGAAATGCCATCACAAAAATCGAGGCCTTTTATTCCTCTATTCAGCCATTTATCGTGGGGACAAAAGGTTCGATTGAGCAGGTACACTGTATGAAGGGCATATTCGATCGCCTTTTCCCGCATTAGCCCCGCAGCCACCCAGTCCTTACGTTTTGCCATTCTTTGATAGTTATACTGTCCATATTGTCCGAACAAAGAGGTATATTGTGCCAGCTTTAAAAACCAGATCTGATACGGATAATATTGTTTGATTTGGTTGCGAATTCGTGAAAACTCACCCAGATCATCTCGAAAGACCACACCGTTTGTAGCCGCCGACAGACGGTCTTCAGATACATTTGCCCAGTCCTCCTGTGTTATAGGGCCTTCCGGAAATCCCGTCAACTGCTCATAAAAGGAATGAATGGTACGAACGCCAAACCTGCCTTGCGAATGTTCTGTCCATACAGTGTTAAAGTTATTTTTTTCATAGTTCTTTACCAATTCCATATATGCAGCTTGTAATTTATCCCCTATCTCTTTATCGTCCTCCTCTAACAGCCACATACTGAATCCGATTCCAAAATCATGATCCTCCGACCATTCATCGTCAAAGCCATAGCGGTCAGAGCCTTCCCCTGCAAATCCAACCGCAATCCTTGCTTCATATTCAGGAAATTGCTGATGCAGCATAGCGGCGCCTGCTTCTTCGTAAAACCTGCGGCTTAATTCCAGACCGGAAACACGCTTTTGTTCCTTTTTCTTTTTTACTAGTTCCAGACTGGCCTTTACCCGTTCATACGCTTCCGTCTTTCCGATATAATTTTCAATCATATCTAATGCCTGCTGATAATAGCTTTCCGCCTTTTCATATTCCGCATTTCGAAAACACGCTTCTCCCATTGCAGACAATGCCGCCGCCATATGCGTATCTTCCGCTTTCATAGCCTGGAATCCTTTGATTGCCTGCTTCAGATGCTCAACTGCCTCTTGCACCTTCCCCTCTTGAAGCTCACTGCTTCCTAAATTCGTCAGGGTAACTGCCAACTGGAATTCCTTTCCCGGCGTCTGTTGGACAATTGCGAGTGCATTTAACAAACACTGACTTGCCATATCATAACGCTTCATCTCCTGATATAACAGACTGACATTATTATATAATTCTGCATAACGAAAATCCGTCTGTGGAACCTGTCCTTCAAATAATGCAAACACCTGATTATAATACTTCGCCGCCTGCTCAAGCTCACCTGCCGCCCGCAACGCATTTGCTGAATTTAAGAGCGTAGTTGCATAGGGCAGGGAATCTGCCAACCCAGATGATTCCATCAATTCCAGTACATCCCGAATGCATTGCTTTGCTTTTTCATACTGACTGGTTTCCCGAAAGAATCCCATCATTTCATTTAAGATCGTGATCCTGGCTCCTATATCCTGTTCTTCTTTTGCCTTCCTTAAATTCTCCTGAAAATATGGTTCTACCTGTTCCATATTCCCTGTCGAAAACAAAGTATCCAGACCATTGAAAAAATCCTGAACATCCATCCTATATTTCCTTCCTTTCGTTTGACTTATCGTTGTTTCTGCTTCTAAAGCAGGAGATTTCCTATTTCTTTTTCTATTTTGCATCATAGCACATAATTGAGTTGAAAGAAAACAATATTCTTATATGAAAAGTATCTGTTTACCTCCTGCTATACAGGAGGCAACGGATCGCCATATAAAGAAAGAGGACTTGAATCTCTTCTTCAAGCCCTCTCTTCTTTTAAATTACTAAACGCTAATTCAACCGATAAATCGCAAAATTCAGACAGCCTGTAAAGGTAACCCAGACTAA
>CANPZL010000034.1 GCA_947589055.1 uncultured Lachnospiraceae bacterium
CTGCATAAACAGTATACTTCTTGGCACTTCACACAGAAAAATCCCGCACAGATGTGCGGGACTTTGTCGACAGTCTGGGGCTGTTTGATGAAAGTCAAACAGCCTATTTTATAGACAAATCGAAGTATATATTCATTGCTTTTCTTTGGATTTCTGTATATAATTATTTTATAAATTCTATCTCTATAGGAACAAATTACATGATAAGAGAGGAATACAGATATGAAATATAAGATTTTATTGACCGGCAGGAATAAAACCGTTATTGATGACTTTTTTTCTCATTTAGACGAAGATATTGAACCGTTAACAACTTCGATTCGTTGGGATGATATTATTGGGCATATACGATATTTTAGACCGGATGCCTTTTGCTACTGCGTTGCAAGCGAAGTTAAAGAGCATATTATGCAGATGGTGAGCTTAAAGGCACAGTTGGAAAAGGAAAATATCCCGTTTATCGTGATCGGCTCGGAAGAAGAATGTAATAGATTTGAACGAGAGGCTATAAAAGTTGCGGATTTGGTTTTACGGAAACCTTTAAAGGTTTCTTCATTGGAAGAACAGTTGATAAGCTTTATAGATGGACGACGGGAGGAAGAACAAAAAAGGCTGGAAAAACAAAGAAAGCTGGAAGAAAAAAAACGACAGGAAGAGCAAAGAAGACAGGAAGAACAAAAGCGTTTGGAAGAAGCTCGGATCGCGAAAGAAGAACATACAAGGCGACGACATATTCTGATTGTGGATGATGATTCTACTATGCTGCGTACAATTAAGGAACAACTGCATGAGCAATACGAAGTGGCAACTGCTATCAGCGGCAAGATTGCTTTGAAGTTTTTAGAAAGAAAATCCACAGATTTGATTTTACTGGATTATGACATGCCGGTGGAAAACGGGCCGATGGTTTTAGAAGAGCTTCGACGTAATCCTGCAACGAAAGATATACCGGTACTGTTTCTGACCGGAGTAACGGAACGGGACAAGATTCATCAGGCTCTTGCCTTAAAGCCGCAAGGGTATCTGTTGAAGCCGATTGAACATGGGGAATTGCTCGCTGCGATAGAAGCAGCGTTGACAGGAGATTAGCATGAATGATGAAATTTACCTTACAGATTTGATCAGTACGGATATTCTTCAACGGGTACAGGATGCATTTTCGGAGTTGACCGGCATGGCGGCACTTACGACGGATACAGACGGGAAACCGGTAACGAAAGGAACGCATTTTACGGATTTTTGCATGAAGTATATCCGATGCTCGGCGGAAGGCGGCCGGTATTGTGAATGGTGTGATAAGTATGGGGCAGAACAGACGCTGGAACGTGGATGTCAGGCTACGTATGTTTGTCATGCCGGATTGATCGATTTTGCAGCACCGATTGCTGTTCAGGGAAAGCAGGTGGGCTGTTTTATCGGCGGACAGGTGTTGACCGCTAAGCCGGATGAGGCGAGTATACGGAAGGTTGCAAAGACTGTAGGAACCGATCCGGATCTGTTGGTAGAAGCAGCCGCAAAGGTAAATATCCTTCCTAAGCGGATAATTGATCAGGCGGCTCAGTTTTTATATGAAATTGCTGCTATTTTGTCCGATATTGCATATAGCAGTTATATGACAAGACTGGCGGAACAGGAAATGGAAAAGGCCAGTCAGTTAAAATCCGATTTTCTTGCAAATATGAGTCATGAGATTCGGACGCCTATGAATGCAGTGATCGGTATGGCGGAAATGGCACTTCGGGAAGATCTGCCGCCAGCCGCACGATATTATATCAATCAGATTAAAAGCTCTGGCAGAGAGCTGCTTACGATCATTAACGATATTCTTGACTTTTCCAAAATTGAAGCGGGAAAATTAGATATTATACCGGTAGAATATGAAACGATGTCGATCGTAAACGACGGAGTTAATATCCTGATGACCCGTTTAAAGGATAAGGATGTAGAACTGATATTAAAGCTGCGTCCGGATATTCCACGGGTATTGCTGGGAGATAATATACGGATCAAACAGGTATTGATCAACATTGCTAATAATGCGGTCAAGTTTACAAAAGAAGGAAAGATTACGATTGAAATGACGTATCAGAGAATTTCAGAAGAGGAGATTAAAATGCAGATTTCCGTTGAGGACACGGGAATCGGTATTAAAGACGAGGATATAGATAAGCTGTTTCAATCCTTTCAGCAGGTGGATTCCAAACGTAACCGTAATGTAGAAGGAACCGGACTTGGACTTGCAATCTCTCAGCAGCTACTTTATCTAATGGGAGGGAATATCGGGGTAGAGAGTGTTTATGGGATAGGAAGTAAATTTTTCTTCTCTTTCCCACAAAAGATAATAGATGACGCCCCTAGTATAGAGGTACCGGAAGCAGATAAAAAGGCAGTAGCAGGGATTATTGCCAACGAATATGTGAAAGAACAGCTTGCGGCCGACTGTGAGAACTTGGGCCTGATTTATACAGATATTGATTCCGTAGATATGTTAGAGACATTTGCTTTGACGAATGCAGATAAGGAAGTGTTCTGCCTGATTGAAAAGGAACGGGGAAATGAAGCTTGGAAGCAGTTTTTTGAGGCCCATACCGAGATAAGGCAGATTCTGCTTGTGGATTATTTTGATGAACGAAAATATGAGCGATCAAATTTAATGGTGATGAAAAAACCGATTTATGCATTAAATCTTGCTACTCTTTTAAGGGGTGGCGATATGAATCATATTTTTTCCGAACATGGAGAGGAAGCGATCAATTTTGTTGCACCGGAAGCGGAGATACTGGTAGTAGACGATAATAGTGTGAATTTGACGATCGTAGAAGGCCTTTTAAAACCGCTGCAAATGAAGATACAAACTGCGAGCAGCGGAAAAGAAGCAGTAAATAAAGCAAAAAGAAATAATTTCGATTTGATTTTTATGGATCATATGATGCCGGAAATGGATGGTGTTGAAGCAACCCACATCCTTCGAGAGATGGAAGAGTATAAGGAAAAACCTATTATTGCATTATCCGCAAATGCGATCGGCAATATTCGGGAAAAGTTCTTAAATGAAGGTATGAGCGACTTTATTGCCAAGCCCATAGAGGTGCATACGCTTATTTCTAAAATACGGGAATGGCTGCCGGAGGATAAGATACAGCAGGCGGGTATAGAGATAAACATGGATACAGAGAAAGGCATTCCTGAGGTATTGGGGGATTTGGATATTCCGATGGCGGTCGGACTGCTGGGCAGCAGGGAATTGTATGTTACGATTTTGGAAAGTTATTATAAGGCTATCGAAAAAAAGTCAGCTTTGATTCGTGAGGTTTGGAACCAGTCGGATTGGGATCGTTATACCATTGAGGTTCATGCACTGAAAAGCCTTTCCAGACAGGTCGGCGCCACAGCGCTTGCTGATATGGCTGCAAAGCTGGAGGAGGCTGGAAACAAGAGAAACATCAGTTATATTCAGGAGCATACCGATGAACTTTTGAAGAAATATGTGGAATATATGGCCCTTCTGGAACCGTATTTCCCGAAAGAGGAACCGGTAACCGGTAACGGAGAATTGGAACCTGAGATTTTGCGGAAGTACTTGGAAAACCTAAAGGAAGCTGTCGGGAATCTGGATATGGATAGCATGGAGGAACAACTGGTACAGATGAAGGGATACGAGTATCCGTCAGAGCAAATGGAGTGGTTTAACCAGCTTCAGGAAGCAATCGAAGCGTGGGATACTGAGACCTGTGAAAAGCTGCTTAACGAGTGGGAAACATATCTTTTGGCAACGGATCGGAATTAAGCCCTTATGGAAAGGCAGGGTAAAACTGACAGGATAATCCAGCTGGTTTTATATTATAGTATAAACAAGAAGAGGGCTTGAAGAAATAGTAAAAATATGATAAAATAAACCGTTCCAATGGCAATGAAGGAACAGTGCCGCCGGCTGATAAGTTAGGCAGAAAGAGGTGAGATGCGTGATTAACGAGGAAAAAGTCAAGCTCATGACGAAGCTCGCTATATACGAATCGACAAAAGGAAAAAAGCAATTAAATATCAGTAAATATTATAAACGGGACTATGTACGATACAATATGTTCAAAACAGCGGTATCTGCTACGATCGCATTTCTTCTTTTGCTAGGCGTTTATGCTATGTTGAACATGGAAGAACTGCTGTTGGCACTGAATGATATGGATATTCTTAAAGAGGCAGAAAAACTGGGGATTTTTTATCTGATCTTTCTCATTGCCTACATGGTTATTGCCCGGCTGGTATATGCCCATTATTATGAAAAGGTAAAGCCGGATGTCATTCAGTATAATCACAACTTGAAAAAGCTAAAAGAAATGTATGATAAGGAAGAAAAAGAGCTTCGGGAAAAACAGGTAGGAAGGAGTGTGACATTAACGGATGACGACCTTATTGACTATTAGAGATACGATAAAGGAATTTGTAATCAAATATGAGAAATTTGTTCTTCCGATCCTGAAATTTATCGGTGTAGTATTGGTGTTGATTTCATATAACAGTACGATGGGATATTCGTCCCAGATGGGGAATCCGATGGTGATCTTTTTGCTATCCTTAATCTGTGCGTTTCTGCCGGTTTCCCTGATCGTTCTGATCTGTGGAATCGTAGGATTTTTCCATATGTATGCGGTTTCTCTGGAAATCGGTCTGGTGTATGTGGGAGTTTTTTTGCTAATGTATCTGCTGTATCTTCGATTTGCTCCGAAATATGGCTGGATCGTGATTCTTATGCCGCTGTTATATATACTGAAGCTGCATTACATTATTCCGGTAGTCATCAGTATTTTTGTCGGACCGGTAGGTATTATTCCTATGATATTCGGCGTCATTTTTTACTATCTGACCGTGCATGTAAACGATTTGGTAGAGCTGCTGGCAACTACAGCGGAGGAGGAAAGCATTCAGGGCTTTTCCTATGTTTTGAACGGTTTACTCCAAGACAAGGTTATGCTGCTGACGATCGTAGTATTCATATTAGTAATTGTAGTCACATATATTATTTATCGGCAATCCTTTGAGTATTCATGGCTGATTGCGATCGGAACCGGTGCGGTGCTGAACATCATTCTGTTTTTGGTAGGCGGAATTGTCCTAGAGGCAGACATCAATATCCTTGTTATCTTTTTGGGAACTCTGGGAGGAGCGGTTCTTGCTTTGATTGCTCAGTTCTTTAAAGGAATTTTGGATTACAGTCGAACCGAGGTGGTTCAGTTTGAGGACAATGAGTATTATTACTATGTGAAAGCAGTACCAAAGGTACGGGTAGCCGAGCAGAATGTAAAGATCAAGAAGATAAATGAGCAAAAGGTTTCGGAACCGTTTCCGAAAGCCAAAGAACCAAGAAAAAATAAAGTATAGGTATTGATTTGGCAGGAGCCGGAAACAGGAGTGACAGGAATGGAAAATATAACAAATTCCTTCAATGAATTTTTTGAAAATATATATTTTCCGCAGATTCAATTAACGGATGTGCTTGAAATCATTATTATCTCCTTTTTGCTCTATCACATCATGTGCTGGTTCAAAAGATCAAGAGCATGGACGTTGTTTAAGGGAATTGCAGTGCTGGCAGTCTGCTGGCTGTTTGCTGCGATTTTTGAACTGAATACCATTCTTTGGATTTTTCGGAATACGATTAGCGTAGGAATCATTGCGATCATCATCATTTTTCAACCGGAGCTGCGTAAAGCGTTGGAACAGCTTGGACAAAAAAATTTTTTGGTGGCGCTGTTTGACAGTGGAAATACAGAAAAGGGAGAACGCTTTTCAGCAAAAACGACCAATGAACTGATAAAGGCGGTCTTTGAAATGTCCAAAAACAAAACGGGAGCCCTGATCGTAATCGAACAAAACGTAGCGTTGGGGGACTATGAGCGAACCGGAATTCCGGTTGACGCAGTGGTATCCAGTCAGCTTTTAGTAAATATTTTTGAGCATAATACGCCGTTGCATGACGGTGCGGTGATTATGAGAAATAACCGGATCATTGCCGCTACCTGTTATCTGCCTTTGTCAGATAATTTAGAGATCAACAAGGAACTGGGAACCAGACATCGTGCGGGAATTGGTATCAGTGAGGTGTCGGACAGTATGACGATCATTGTGTCGGAGGAGACCGGCGACGTATCTGTGGCTGTAGGAGGCGAATTATTCCGGAATCTGGACGCAGATAATCTAAGAAAGAAATTATCCTATATTCAGAAAAAGTCACTTGATGTCAAACGATTCAGGCTATGGAAGGGAAATAAGAATGAAGGAAAGGCTTCTTAAAAACTGGGGCATTAAGATATTGGCAGTTCTGTTTGCTTTCATTGTCTGGTTTTTGGTCGCTAATATCGAAGATTATACGATTACAAAAACGATTACCGGGATTCCGGTAACACTCATGAACGAGGACGCCATTACCGATCAGGAACTGGTATTTGAGGTTACACAGGGAGACACCGTTGATATACGGGTAGAAGGCCGGCGTTCGGTCGTAGAGAAGCTGACGGCAGAGGATTTTACTGCTACAGCCGATTTATCTCAGCTATCGATTACCAATTCGGTTCAGATCGCAGTGGAAGCAGTCAATGCTGCTATACGTCGTGAGATTAGTGTTTCCGTCTTGGATAGTATGTTAAAGGTGGAAATTGAAGAACGGGGAGAGCAAAAGCTGCCGATTAGTGTGGTAACGATGGGTGAGACCCAGGAGGGCTATGCGGTGGTAAGTACTTCCGCAACACCGAATATGGTAACGATTACCGGAGCAGCAAGTAAGGTAAAGGATATTAAAACAGTTCAGGTAGAGGTAGATGTAGAAGGTTTAAATTCAGATGTATCTACCCGTGGAGATCTGATTTTGCTGGATGCTGACGGGGCGGTCGTTGAACGGGATAGGATCTCAACGAATATTTCTTCTGTCAACGTACAGGTAGTGATTCAGAAAACCAAAGAGGTTCCAATCCAGATCATACCTGCTGGTACGGTAGAAGAAGGCTATGGCGTTGCAGGGGAAGTCGAATATCAGCCAACGACCGTACTAATTGCCGGTGACGAAGAGAATCTTCGAACTGTACGGGAGATCCGCATTGAGGATATTGATATTACCGGTCTAAATGCTACGCTGGAAACCACAGTAGATATCAATAATTACCTGCCCGATGGTATCGTGGTGGCGGATCGTACTCAGGAGATTGCAGTTAAGATCAATATTGAACGACTTCAGGAGAAAACGCTTACATTCCGGCCGGATGATATTGGACTTGTAGGCGAAATTGAAGGTTTTGAGTATGAAGTTACGCTTGAAGAAACAAGGCGGAATCTGGCGGTTACTGGCTTGAAACAAGATCTGGATACGTTGAAGGCAGCAGATTTTCTTCCGACTGTCGATGTATCCGCCTGTACACAGGAATGGGAGTACACGCTTCCCATAGAGCTAGAGGAGTTGGAAGGACTGCAATATACAAACACGCTTCAGGCTACGGTAACAGTAAAAAAGGCAGACACGACTACAACGGAAGCAGATACCGGGAATTCTACAGAAGCAGATTCCACGGAAGGAAACTAACATATAATTAAAAACGCTATGCTCACTTTTAAGGTCGTCCGTGATTTTTAAGGCTTCACTGGCTGCCTGAAAGTGGGTATAGCGTTTTTCTTTATAATAAAAGTGGACACGGATTTTATATGACCGCTTTTAACACTCAGTTTTCCAGAAATATGCACTGTAGGGAGGCAGTTCGCTTCCACCGCCGAAATCATGCAGTTCTCCGGTGATCAAATCCGTTCCTTGTCCGGATCTTGCATCAAAATGAGCGGTATAGGGAACCTCATCGGCGTTAATGGCAACGAGTACCCGTTCTCCTTCCCATTCCCGTTCAAAGATACATTGCCGGTTTGTCAGTACCAGAGATTGAAAAGTACCATAATTTAATGCTTTGCTGGATCTTTTGGCAGCAGCCAATTTAGAGATCCATTCTGTCAGTTCGTTTTCAACAGGTTCCTCAAAACAGGCACGAAGGGCAGGATCCCCATCGTTTTTATGTGCCTTTGCTCCCCATTCGCTTCCGTAATAAACACAGGGAATACCCGGCATACCGAATGCCATGGCATAGATCAGAGGCAGATGCTTTTCGTTTGTCAGGTTGCTTGCAATCCGGGTGACATCATGATTATCCACAAAGCTTAAGAGATGTTTGCCTTTATATAACGTCCAGTTTTCTGGTCCGAACTGGCGGAGCAGGGAATGAACGATCTCAAACATATTCATGCTGTTAAAGCTGGAAAACAGCCCCTTGTAGCATTCGTAATTCGTGGCACTGTGGCACATCTCATCATTCACAAATTGGTTATAATCTCCATGCAGAAGTTCCCCTAAGAGCAGAAAATCCGGTTTTACCTGATTGGCAAAGCTGCGGAGACGTTTTAGAAACTCTCGATCCAGACAGTAGCAGACATCTAACCGCAGTCCGTCAATGTCAAATTCATTTACCCAGCCTTGTACACAGGAAAGAATATGCTGGATCACTTCTTCGTTTCGGAGATTCAATTTTACTAAGTCATAGTTTCCTTCCCAGCCCTCATACCAAAGACCGTCATTATAATTGGAATTGCCGTAAAAGTCGATTCTGGCAAACCAGTCTTTGTAACGGGAATTTTCCCGATTCTGTAATACGTCTTGAAATGCCCAAAAGCCACGTCCCACATGATTGAATACACCGTCTAATACGACCTTGATGCCAGCCTCGTGTAATGCATCGCAGACCTGTTTAAAATCCGCATTAGTACCTAAGCGGCAGTCGATCTTTGTATAGTCACGAGTATTATATCCATGGGTATCCGATTCAAATACCGGAGAAAAATAAATTGCATTCGCTCCCAGCTTTTGAATGTGAGGGATCCAGTCGATTACTTTTAATATCCGGGATTCGGCTATTCCGTCATTTTCAAAAGGCGCCCCGCAAAATCCCAGCGGATAGATTTGATAAAACACACTTTCGTAAGCCCACATAATACATGTCCTCCTTTGATCCGTCGTTTTATTCATACAAAGACAGTATAGACAGGTCCTAAACATTTGTCAATGCAGGATTGACAAGGAGTATACCGATTGGTATACTAAAGATATATGAAAGAAAAATGAAGGAAGCGGATCGGAAGCGAGTTTATTTAAAACATAGAGGAGGCTTGGAGCTTTGGAGGATAGAACCGATAATCGGGCAAAGATTTTGGAAAGTGCGGTTCATTTGTTTTACCAAAGAGGGTATGATGCAGTCGGGGTTCAGGAGATTGCTCTGGCGGCAGGTGTGACGAAGCCTACTTTGTATTATTATTTTAAAAGTAAGCTGGGACTGCTGGAAGCATTTTTAAAAGAATGGTGTGAGCCGGCTTGTATCCGTTTAGAGGAAATCGCAGCGGCGTATCAGGGAGTTCCCTCGGAAACTCTATATGCACTTGCCTGTACACTGGTGGATATAGCAAAGGAAAATCGAGAGGCGTATTTTCTTTTGCTTAGCCTTAACTATTCCGCAAGAGAAAATGAGGCATTTAAGGCGGTATTTCCCTATATGCGGCGAATGTTCCGGGCAATGACTGGTTTTTTTACGGGAGCCGGGGACAAGCTTGGGAATATGAACGGAAGGCAGGAGCAGTTTGTTATCAGCTTTCAGGGTATCATAAATCATTATATACTGGTAATGGATGAACGGGAAATTCCGCCGGAGGAATTTGCCGATCCTCATGCGATCTGGGAACTGGTACGACAATTTATGTATGGAATATACTCATAAACAGATACGAAAAGAAAGGAAGCGAGGTAAGGAATATGAATGAAAAGCTGCACCGTTGGATCAATTGGATCCAGTATGATGAACTAATGGAGGGGAAAAACAATAATCCCGGCAAACTGCTTGGACTTCACGACTATTATAAGGGACAAGTGGTTACTGCTTATAAGCCCCATGCAGTCAGCGTAAAGGTCATGAGCAGCACCGGGAAAAATGTAAAAGAGATGGAACCGGTGGGCGAAAAAGGCTTTTTTGGCTTGTATCTTCCCACAAAGGTGTATAAGAAATATGTTTTTGAAACTACCTATGAAGACGGAACCACTGTACGTCTGGCAGATCCTTACGCCTTTGATTCCCAAATTACCGATTTAGACCGGTATTTATTTGCGGAAGGAAATCATTATCAGATCTATGAGAAGCTGGGAGCGCATCCCATGAAGATAGACGGAGTAGAGGGTACGTATTTTGCTGTCTGGGCGCCAAATGCCAGACGGGTAAGTGTAGTCGGCGATTTTAATATGTGGGACGGTGCGCTGCATCCCATGAATCTGTTGGGAATTTCCGGTATTCATGAGCTTTTTATTCCCGGAGTAACGGAGGGAGCGGTATATAAGTATCAGATCCTGACCCGGTACGACGAATTGATCTATAAGGCGGATCCTTATGGAAACTGCTGTCAGTTCCGCCCCGATAATGCCAGTGTTGTCGTCAACCTGAATCAATATAAATGGAAGGATAATGCATGGCTGGAGGAACGGCAAAAAACGAAGCGGGTAGATTCCCTGCGAAAGCCTATGGCAATCTATGAGATGCATCTAGGCTCTTGGAAAAAGAAGATCGAGGATAGTGATAACGGATTCTTTGGTTATCGGGAACTGGCTCCGATGGTGGCTTCCTATATTAAAGAAATGGGATATACCCACATTGAACTGATGGGAATAGCGGAGTATCCGTTTGATGGTTCGTGGGGGTATCAGGTAACCAATTATTATGCTCCGACTAGAAGATATGGAATGCCGGAGGATTTCATGTATTTTGTGGACTATATGCATAAAAATGGGATCTATGTAATCTTAGACTGGGTGCCGGCACATTTTCCACGGGACGCACATGGTTTGGGACGATTTGACGGTATGCCGCTTTACGAGCATCCGGATCCCAGACGGGGCGAGCATCCCCATTGGGGAACTTATATTTTTGATTTTGGACGAAATGAAGTCCAAAACTTCCTTGTGGCGAATGCGTTGTTCTGGCTGGAAAAATTCCACATCGACGGGCTTCGTGTTGATGCGGTAGCGTCTATGCTTTATTTGGATTACGGTAAAAACGACGGCGAATGGGTGGCAAACAAAAACGGCGGAAAGGAAAACCTGGAGGCCATTGCCTTTATGCAGCACTTAAATAAAACTGTAGAAGAACGAATCCCCGGTGCATTGATGATTGCAGAGGAATCGACTGCATGGGCGGGCGTGACGGCGCCGGCATCTATGGATGGCCTGGGATACCTGTATAAATGGAACATGGGCTGGATGAATGATTTCATTGAATATATGAAGTTAGATCCTTATTTCCGTTCCTTTAACCATAACCGCCTGACCTTTAGTCTGATGTATACTTATTCGGAAAACTTTATTTTAGTGATTTCTCATGACGAGGTGGTACATCTGAAATGCTCGATGTTACTTAAAATGCCGGGAACCATGCCGGAGAAGTTTGCAAACTTAAAAACTGCCTATGGTTTTATGTATGCCCATCCTGGAAAGAAGCTGTTGTTTATGGGACAGGAATTCGGTCAGAAGCGGGAATGGAGCGAAGCCAGAAGTCTGGATTGGTTTGTTTTGGACGAACCGGGACATTCAGGACTTCAAAGGTTTGTGAAAAAGCTGAATGCACTTTATAAGACCTATGATGCTTTTTATTATAATGACTGTGATTCCATGGGCTTTGAATGGATTAACTGTGACGATAATGAGCGCAGCCAGGTATCCTTTATCCGACGGGGATCAAAGGCGGAAGATCAGCTTCTGATTGTTTGCAACTTTACACCGGTGGAACGACAGGGATTCCGGGTAGGGGTTCCATGTTTAGGAGACTATACGGAGATCCTAAATTCAGACGCAGTGGAATTCGAGGGAGAAGGCAGAGTAAACCGTAAACCCTTAAAAGCGGTTGCCGGTGACTGCGATGGAAGAGAACAGTACATTGAATTTAATCTTCCTCCCTTATCTGTGGTAATCTTCCGGTATAATTATTTAGAAAACAAGAAATATCTGAAAAAAAATGCGGAGCATAAAAAAACGGTATTAAAAAAAGCGTTGGCTCCCCAAAACGGAACAAGAAAAGGAACGAATAAGAAAAATCAGTAGCACCAATTCTGCTGTTTTCCATATCATATAATGATATGGAAAAATAGTGTGAGGGAAGCATATGGCAGCAACGATAGTCATAGATGCAGGACACGGAGGCAGCGACGGAGGAGCTGTATATAACGGCAGATTGGAAAAGGACGATAATTTGAGACTGGCACTGGCGGTTGGTAATCGTTTGGAACAGGCTGGATATAACGTAGTTTATACCAGGACGGAAGATGTATTTGATTCTGTCAATGAAAAAGCAAGGATTGCCAACCGTTCCGGTGCCGATTATTTTGTCTCGATCCATCGGAATTCCAGTCCGTATCCGAATACCTACAGCGGTGTGGAAACACTGGTATATTCAGATAGTGGAGTCAGAGGAGAATTGGCAAGAAGCGTAAATGAAGAGTTGGAAAAAGTAGGTTTTAATAATCTTGGTGTGCAAGAGCGTACCAATCTGGCGGTGCTGAGAAGGACCCAGATGCCAGCTATCCTGATAGAAGCCGGTTTTTTAAATACCGATGCAGATAACCGTACCTTTGATGAAAATTTTGATTCCATAGCGAGTGCGATTGCAACCGGGATTGAAAATGTAGTCGGCGGAACCGGAGATGGAGGAAGCGGAAACGTGTATCGGGTGCAGACCGGTTTGTTCCGCCGATTTGGAAATGCACAGTTTATGTTACAGGAATTGGTGGAAAAGGGATTTGAGGCGGAAATCGTTGAAAGCGGTGAATACTTCGCTGTTCAGGTGGGGAATTTTACCTCCTTGGATGAAGCAAGGAACGCTCAGAACCAGTTACGGAATCTGGGGTATGATACCTTGCTTGTGACAGCCTGATCATATGGTTTCGATTTGCCAGTCGATGGGTTCCATACCGTGAGAGATTAGAAAATCATTGGTCTGGCTAAAGTGCTTACATCCCAGAAAGCCCCGATATGCAGACAACGGGCTTGGGTGCGCTGCTTTTAGGATGAGATGCATGGGATTATTCAGCATGGCAGCCTTGCTTTGCGCCGGTTTGCCCCAGAGTAAAAATACGATCGGACGATCCTGCTCATTTAAGATGCGGATAGCAGCATCGGTAAACTGTTCCCAGCCGATTCCCCGATGAGAGAACGCTTGATGGGCACGAACGGTCAGCAGGGTATTCAGCATGAGAACACCCTGCTTGGCCCATTTTGTCAGGTCGCCGTTATTGGGAATCTCACAGCCCAAGTCATCATGCAGTTCTTTATAGATATTGACTAATGAAGGAGGAATCTCGACACCGGGTTTAACAGAAAAACAAAGCCCATGTGCCTGCCCCTCCTCATGGTAGGGATCTTGGCCTAAGATCACGACCTTTACACTATGTAAGGGAGTCAGATGAAAGGCGGTAAAAATCTCATCGGCGGGTGGGTAAACTACATAATTCTGATACTCCTCTACAACACGATTATATAAATCCCTATAATATGGTTTCTTGTATTCCGGACGCAGAGGTGCGTCCCAGTCGTTACTGATCTGTGCCATTTTCCTTTCTCCTTTGTATCTATGTATTTTCGCAAACAAGTTCAAATCAAAAGCGGATCAATAGCTGTCCGGCAATGTAACCGTCCCATTCTGACTTTGGAAAACAAAAAGTACGGAGCGTCCGGCCGGGAATCAGATGACGTTCCTCCCGCTCTTCACACTCCTGAACAATCATACTCCCTACGGGGAGACCTTCACAGCTATAAATGGTCATTTCATTTTCCGGAGTGAGCTGCCCCTTTCCCATTTCACCGATCAGGACCAGTCTTTTGGATGGCAGGTCAACCGTTACTTCATCAATATAGAAAATAACTGCCGCTTTTTTATGAAGCTCCATCAGGCGGATTTTTGATGCTTCATAGCGTTCCTGTTGTTCTAATCTCTCCTGTGTGAGAGGTTTCTTAAATAATCCCATGGTTTCCTTTCTGTTACATTTCGTTTGAAGGTGAATGGCTCAGCAGGGAGGATAAAAGCTCCATCAATTTCGGCACATCGATTGGTTTTGCAATATGTGCATTCATTCCGCTTTCTATTGCTGTTCGTTGGTCTTCTTCAAAGGCATTGGCAGTCATGGCAACGATCGGGATACTCGCAAGCTCCGGATTTTCAAGCGCACGGATTGCCCTTGTAGCATTATAACCATTCATAATCGGCATCTGTACATCCATCAGGATCAGATCATAGTAACCGGGTTCGGAATCCCGTACCATATTTACCGCAATGCTTCCATCCTCGGCAGTTTCGATTATAAATCCGTTTTCCGTTAATAATTCCTCGGCAATTTCCCGATTCAGATCATTATCTTCTACTAAAAGCAATCGTTTTCCCTGTATAGGCGTTCTATTATCAATTGCTGTATTTGAAAATTCCATTTCCGTATTCGAAACGCCGATGGCAGATAACAGGGTATTCTTAAGTTCAGACAGGAACAGGGGTTTGTTACAAAAAGCAGTTACGCCTGCTTCTTTTGCCTCGGCCTCGATCTCACTCCAATCATAAGCGGTCAGAATGATGATCGGAATCGTTTCACTTACCGTATTTCGAATCTGTCGGGCTACCTCAATACCATTTAGATCCGGCAGCAGCCAGTCAATAATATAGGAGTGGAATTCGTCTCCGATTTCTATTGCCTGTTTTGCACGGAGTACCGCTTCTTTTCCGTGGAGCGTCCACTCGGCACGCATACCGATCTTGGAAAGCATCTTGGTAATGCTGTCACAGGTAGTAAAGCTGTCGTCAACCACCAGAGCATGTAAGCCTTCAAGCTCCTGAACAATATCAATCTGGTTACTTTCCGACTGCAAACGGAATTCAAAGTTAATGATAAATTCCGTCCCTTTTCCCTGCGTGGTTTCCAAATCTATGGTGCCACCCATGGTATCAACGATATTTTTCGTGATCGCCATGCCAAGACCGGTACCCTGAATCCCGCTGATGGTAGAAGTCTGCTCCCGTTCAAAGGGTTCAAAGATGTGTTTTACAAAATCTGGATGCATTCCAATTCCCGTATCCTTCACCCGGATCTCATAGGCGCCATAGCCTTTGGGAGCTCCAGGCTTCTGCCGGATCGTAAGAGAAACAGATCCGCCCGGCGGAGTGAATTTTATGGCATTGGAAAGCAGATTCAGCAGTACCTGATTTACATGCAGTTTATCACAGTAAATCTCTTCGTCTACTACATCAATGGTATCCATGAAGAAATTCAGGGATTTTGCCTGCATCTGGGTAAGAATGATATTCCGCATATCCCGGAAAATGTCCGAAATGGAGCATTCCGTTTCTTCGATATTTAATCTTCCGCTCTCGATTCGACTCATATCCAATACGTCGTTGATTAAGCTCAGTAAGTGATTGCTGGAGGATAATATCTTCGTAAGATATTCCTGTACCCGTTCCTTGTTGTCAATATTGGTTTCCGCAAGTGTCGTAAAGCCGATAATGGCATTCATGGGGGTGCGAATATCATGTGACATATTGGAAAGAAACATGGTTTTCGCCCGTTCAGCAGCTTCTGCCTTTTGCAGCTTCTCCTCTAAAACCGCTCGTTCCACCGCCTTATCGATCTCAGCGATGGCCGTCTTACGGATCCGGATATAGTAGATACAGATTGCAATAACGATTATGATCGCAGTAATTAAAAAGACACGTTGGACGGCAAAAAGATTCGCAAAAGCATTTTCCTCTGGAACAGAGACCATAATGGTCCAGTCATTCTGGTTCATGTTCGCCGGAGCATAATACATATATAACCATTGTCCGGTACTCTGGGACCGAAATACCACATACCCGGTCTCTCCGTTTAATATAGAATCAATCGTCCAGTTTGAATTGTTTCGCAGGTATTGCTCATTAAAGTCATGGATGTTCCCTAATGTATCCCCGTTATGCCAAGTATCCATGATGTAATCGCCGGTGCTTCGATCTACGATATAACAGCTGGCGTTGGCATTATAGATGTTATGGATGTTCATGGCAGCAGGAAGCCTAGACAGGATGGTTACGCCATACAGGATCGCCACGGTATCCCCATCCTTTTTAATAGGAACATAATGACGGAGAATCTGTGTATTACCATCTATGATACTGGTCATACGGTTGGATACATGTTCTCCATACGGGGCTAATTCTTCAAAGGAGATGTTTCCGGTACCGTCTTCTGTGCTTCCGTTTGGCTCGATTATGGTATTATCCGGAAGCAGTACCCGGATTTCCATAGTTTCAAACAGAGGAGACAGAGTGGACATGGTATCCTGCAAGGTCTCTTCGTCAAAACTGTCCAGATCTTCAAGTATATCCGCAGTGGAATTTAAGATTCGGCTGTCTCGGGTAAATTTCTGGACGATTTCATCAATAACGGTATTTACACCTTCCTCCATTCGCTTCAGACAACGCTGTCGGATTAAATGGTTAATAAGGAAAAAGGCAACGGAAAATGTCAAAATCAAAACTAAGCTTAAGATAAAAGTGTCCCTTAGATTTTTTTCTTGAAAAAATTTTCTTTTCTTCATGATTGGTAAACCTTTCAGACTGTTGGATATTTACGGTTTCAATAAAACCAATGTAACATATTTCTACAGGAAAGTCCAGATGAGCAGCAGATAAGATTGGAGGTGGTAAACACATTTTCATCTTGAATTCAGGTACTATATCCGATAAGATTGTAAGTATAATAGAAGCAATAAAGGATTTGATGGGAAGGACATTCTAACACGTGCAGCTTAGTAAAACGATAGTAGTTGAAAAATTAAAGGAAACGATAAAAGCGGTATCCCCGATTTTGGCGATCGTCTTGCTTTTATGTTTTTCTATTGCCCCGATTTCCCCCGGTATCCTGATGGTCTTTTTAATCGGCGCTGTTTACCTGATTGCAGGTATGCTGCTTTTTTCCATTGGTGTGGAACTGTCAATGACGCAAATGGGAGAACGGGTGGGAACTGCCATGACGAAATCAAAGAATGTGTTTCTAATGATAGTACTCAGCTTTATTCTGGGGTTTATTATTACAATTTCCGAGCCGGACTTACAGGTTTTGGCCCAGCAAGTGCCATCAATCCCCAATATAGTCATCATATTAGCAGTTGCAGCTGGTGTGGGAGCTCTTCTGATGTTTGCATCCCTGCGTATGCTGATTAAGGTTCCGCTGTCTTATATGTTGTTGGGATTTTACATACTGGTTTTTCTTTTGTCTATGTTTGTTCCGGCAGATTTTTGGGCGATTGCTTTTGATTCGGGCGGGGTTACTACAGGACCTATGACAGTTCCCTTTATTATGGCATTGGGCGTCGGTATTTCTGCTATCCGAAGTGACGAACGGGCGGCAGATGACAGCTTTGGCTTAGTCGCTCTTTGCTCAGTGGGACCGATCCTTTCGGTCTTGATTTTGGGGATGCTGTATCACCCGTCACAGACGGAACATATTTCCAATTCTATTCCCGATATTGACAACACGGTAGAGCTATGGCGGCTGTTTTCTTCTGCATTTCCTGTTTACATAAAGGAAATGGCTGTTTCTCTGCTCCCTATTGTTTTATTCTTTGGTATCTTTCAGTTGATCGTAAGGGATATAAAGAAAAGAGACTTGATTCGGATTTTGGCAGGCTTGATCTATACCTATGTGGGACTGGTCTTGTTTTTGACCGGTGTCAACGTCGGCTTTATGCCGGCGGGAAATTATCTGGGTAAGACGATTGCCGGACTGCCTTATAGCTGGGTGATCGTTCCGATTGGCATGGTTATCGGTTATTTTATTGTACTGGCAGAACCGGCTGTGTTTGTACTGACGAAACAGGTGGAGGAAATGACTGCAAGCGCAGTTTCTGCAAAAGCAATGAGGAGGAGTCTATCCATCGGTGTTTCGCTTTCTTTGGGAATTGCCATGCTTCGGGTCTTGACGGGGATTTCTATTATGTGGTTTATGGTACCGGGATATTTAATCGCATTATTGCTGACGTTCTTTGTCCCTAAGCTGTTTACCGCCATTGCCTTTGACTCCGGCGGCGTAGCTTCCGGACCGATGACAGCGACTTTCTTGCTTCCCTTTGCCATGGGGGCTTGTCAGGTATCTGGCGGTAATATCATCACAGATGCATTCGGAGTGATCGCTATGGTGGCAATGACGCCACTGATTACAATACAGATGATGGGCTTGGTATTCCGTTTGAAGGAAAAGCAACGGCATAGGGAAGTATCCGGACAGTTATATACTGCTATAGAAGCATTTGGAGATATGGAGATCATAGAACTATAAATAGTAAATTGAAATAGGACGAAAATGGGAAACTTATATTTGACAATCACGATCGTAGATCGAAAAAAGAGCGTAAAATATGCAAGGCTGTTTCAGGAAAGTGGTTTGTTTGTACGGTTAGTTGCATTGGGGGCGGGGACTGCCAGTGGTGATATTTTGGATTATCTGGGGCTGGAAGCGGCGGAAAAGACGGTATTTTTTTTCGTGCAGGAGGAAGAGGACTGGATTATCTTAAAAAAGAGCCTGCGGCAAAAGCTTCAGATTGATGCACCGGGAGAAGGAATCGCTTTTACGATACCGGTAAGCAGCATTGGCGGAAGAAAGACGTTACAGTTTTTACTGGCAAAGGAAGACTACCAGAAAGGAGAGGAATCCGTCTTGAAGGAAACTACGCATGATTTAATCATAGTGATCGCAAACAGAGGATATATAGAGCTTATTATGGATGCGGCAAGGGAAGCAGGAGCAAATGGAGGAACTGTTTTACAGGCAAAAGGAACCGGTATGGAGCAGGCTGAAAAGTTTTTAGGGGTTTCTTTGGCATCAGAAAAAGAAATGATTTTTATTGTTACCAGAACAGAAGGGAAAAACAGTATCATGAAAGCCATTATGGAACAGGCGGGAGTAGAAAGCAAGGCACAGGCGATTGTTTTTTCCCTTCCTGTTACAGATACAGCAGGACTTCGACTGCTTGAAGATTAAAAGCTGTTATTGCAGAGAGGTACTATAGTAAGGAACACATATGCTTATGTATGGAGGATGAATGAAACCTTATAGAAAAGAATACCTGAAAAAAGATATACTATCCGGAATCGTAGTGGCACTGGTGTCGATACCGATTTCCCTTGGGTATGCACAGATTGCAGGACTTCCTGTGGTATATGGCCTTTACGGTTCCGTGCTTCCTATATTGGTTTATGCTCTGTTTACTACGTCACCGCAGTTTGTATTTGGCGTAGATGCTACACCGGCAGCTTTGGTAGGCGTTGCTTTAGTCAGTCTGGAAATCACGGCTTCTTCTTCGGAGGCAGTAAGGATCGTTCCGGTCATTACCATGTTTACTGCATTCTGGCTGCTACTATTTTTTGTGATTCGGGCAGGGAAATTGGTCAATTATATCTCTAAGCCTGTAATGGGCGGTTTTATTTCCGGAATCGGTTGTACGATCATTCTCATGCAGGTGCCAAAGCTCTTCGGAGGAGGTGCGGGGACCGGCGAATTATTTATTCTTCTGTATCATATCTGGCAGGAGCTGGCTGAATTTAATCTGTTGTCGGCTCTGCTTGGAGTTGGAACGGTTGTTATCCTTCAGATTGCCAGAAAAAAGATTCCAAAGTTTCCCATGTCAGTTGTTTTGATGCTTGCAGGGGCCGGACTGATGGCGGCTCTGCATTTAGAGGATTATGGTGTAAAACAACTTCCAGAGGTTGCGGCAGGGCTGCCGAAACTTTTGATTCCGGATTTTTCTTTATTTTTTGCAAATGCTGAAGAAATTCTGGTGCTTTCTTTTACCATAGCACTGGTAATCATGGCACAGACCCTGCTGGCAACCAGCAACTATGCTTTAAAATATAATTATAAAATCCATAACAATCGTGAGGTTCTGGCCTATGCGGCGGGAAATGCGGCAAGTGCATTGGTGGGCTGCTGCCCGGTCAATGGAAGCGTGTCTCGAAGCGGGATCGCAGACCAGTATGGCTGTAAATCACAGGTTATGTCAGTGACTGCCGGTCTTACGATGGTTCTGGTGCTTCTTTTCGGAACGAAATTCCTGCATTACCTGCCGGTTCCCGTGCTTACCGGAATCGTGATCTCCGCACTTTTGGGGATTCTGGAATTTGACATAGCAAAAAAGGCATGGAAGGCGGATAAGCAGGAGTTTGTGATTTTTATGGCGGCTTTTTTAGGCGTTTTGATTTTAGGGACAATCTATGGTGTTATCGTAGGTGTTCTTTTATCATTTATCGCAGTGATCGTTCGGGCAATAGTTCCGCCGAAAACTTTTCTTGGAATTATTCCGGGACATGAAGGCCTGCATAATCTAAGCCGGAATAAGGAGGCGTATCCCATCCGGCAAACGGTGATCTATCGATTTAGCGGAAATCTGTTTTTCGCAAATATCAATACCTTCCAAGAGGATATCGAGCTTGCGCTGAAAGAGGATACCCGGCAGGTTATAGTAGATGCAAGAGGAATCGGCGGGATCGATATTACCGCAGCCGAGCGGCTTGTGATCTTAAAGCGGAATCTGAATGATAAGGGAATCTATTTTTATCTGACGGAACATGCGGATATTGTAAACGATCAGCTTCGTGCCTTTGGAGCCGGAAGCCTGATCGAAGAGGGATCTGTAAGAAGGACGGTTTCTCTGGCACTACGGGCAGCAGGTGTGGAGAAGCCCTATCCATTGGAAGGAATCGCAAATGATGTGGAATATCCGTATGTTGAAGCAAAAGAAAAGCTTGCGGAATTTGAGTGGGCATTTGGAGAAGAGGCGGGTGAAAAAATGGAAGCGCTTGCAGCGGAGATTGCAGAAAAGATTATCCTTTCCGGTGACTTTAGTATGGAAAATATCGTGAATTCGGAAAATACTGCCGCATGGGGACGATTGGGACTGTTTGATGAGGATGAATTGCTGAATCGGCTGGAGCTTTATTTCTCCCGTCTGGAAGAACAGGAGAATCCGGATATAAAACGGATCGAACAGCGATTGGAGCAGCGGCGGCATATAGTTGAAGAGAAGTTAAGGTCTTTAAGTCCGGAGGCTATGGAATTATTAAAGCAGCATCGGAAGAAGATGGAAGAACGGTTGGAGGAGAAAAATCCTGTCTATTACCAACATTATTTGAAATTGCGGAAACAGTTGGAAGAGGAGGGATCATAGGCTTGATATCATCTTGCAGAGTTTGATACAAAGCCGAGGAAAACCTTAAAGTGCGCCTTTGCGGTGTAAAATATATGCCGGGTTGACAGCGATGGATCTTTGCGATTTTTTTGTATGATCGATTGAAGGATGGATATGTTCGCCCGGTAAATCGTTGTTTGACGGAGAGAATACTATGGAGTACAAAATCAGGCCAATACTAAAGGATGAATATAGCATACTTGAAGATTTTTTATACGAAGCTATTTTTGTGCCGCCGGGAACTCCTGCACCGCCCAAATCAATTATTGATCAGCCGGAGCTGCAGGTGTATGTAGCTGGTTTTGGAACGAAAAAGGACGATATTGGTTTAGTTGCGGAAATTGATCATAACCCTGTCGGTGCTGTTTGGGTGCGTATCATGAATGATTACGGACACATAGACAATGACACGCCATCTTTTGCAATATCCTTGTACAAAGAGTATCGGGGCTTTGGAATAGGGACTGAGTTGATGAAAGAAATGCTTCGCATTCTCAAAGAAAGAGGATATAAACAAGCATCGCTTGCTGTACAAAAAGCAAACTATGCAGTAAGCATGTATCAAAAAACGGGATTTAAAATTGTAGATGAAAATGCAGAGGAATATATCATGATTTGTAATTTGTGATACTACAAATCTTACTGTTATTGGCGGATGATATCAGCCTCTCCTCTTATAACAGATAGCAACTACGCAGCCAGCAAGAAGAACAATCGCTGAGACGCCCAACAGTATCAGTGTTTCTGCCGAAATTGGGGTTCCCGCATCTGCCGCTTGTGAAACATTTTCCTGTCCCGGCATATTACCATTTGGGTTCCCCATATTGCCCTCCGCTCCATTCGGCATCTCCGGTGGCTGCATACCGTCTGCTACGCCATTTTCGGGGAAACCAGAAGGCGTATTTCCGCTTTGCTGGTCAGATGAAGCGGTTTCGCTGTCCTGTGTTACATCTGTCGCCCCGTCATTTCTGTCGAAACTGCGCTGGTTCGGCAGTTGTCTGTCGCCAAAACCGTTTCCACCGGGCATTCCTCCACCGAAACCGCCAAAGCTACCACCATCTGAAGCATTATCAATGGTCATTTCTGTTTCGGTATCTCCGACGATCAGCGTACAGGTATCTCCAACCTTCATGTCTGGCGTGCTGATAAGAACGGAAGAGAAACTACACGGAACTTTCTCTGAAATGAGTTCGTTTCCGTCAATGTCTTTGATCGTTACAGTTGTCCCGGCCGATGCCGAAGCGGTCTGCATCAAAAAGCCCTGCGAGGAAGATGAATCGAATCCTTCAGCCATTCCGTTGCTCCCACAGGCGAGAACTGTTCCGCCGCTGATTTCACATTTTCCGCCGTATTCGCTCCCATAGTCGATGGCGTAGTTCCCGCCGTTGTCGCTGACACTGACAAACAGTTTTCCGCCGCTGATATAAATATCCTTATTGGAGTCAATTCCGTCCGCATCCCGGCCATTTTCCACTGTAACGGTAATCTCTCCGCCGGTAATGTTGATAACAGAGCTTCCGCTGTACCCACTTGCGTTGAGCCCATCATCCGTAGCGGCAATATCCAGTTTTCCCCCGGCAATAGTGATCTGCACCGCTTCCAATCCCTCACAGCAGGACGGAATCGAGATCTTTCCTGATTCCACATAAAGGAACGACGTTTCCTCGTCATTGGAAACCGTGATCCCGTCGTCGCCTGCGGAAAGCGTAAGATCTGCCTCCTTAATTCGCACACTGTCATTCGCATGGATCGCATCTTGTATGGCGGTTACATTTAATGTGCCACCGGTGATGACAAAGTCATCGTTGCATACGATTCCGTGCTGATATTCCGCTGTCACCTGAAGCGAACCGGTCCCGTTGATGGTCAAATCGTCTCTGGAGTAAATCGTTCCATCCACACCAGCAGAAACCGTTTCCTCACTATAAGCGGAACCGGAAGATAGGGTGTTCATAGTGCCATCCTGCAAGGTCAGAAATACCTTGCCCGCCTGTTCTACACGGATGACCGCACCATCCTCGGAATGGATGGACACGCCGGAAAGCATCAGCCAGATTTTATCGTCGTTGTCCGCTTCAACGATGATCGACCCATCGGAAAGCGTACCGGAAAGCATATATTTCCCCGCATACACTATATGAATGTCACCATTATAGACGTAAGCACCGTTGCCGCTCACCGTACTGCCTTCATCCGAAAGGGTAATCTTTGTTGCGTCTGCGGTGTCCCACGCAGCATCCAGATCGTTATCTGTAAACATGGCGTCGCTGTTTTCTTCCCTTGCAACTGTCTGAATTTCCAGTGTTTTTCCGTTCATAAACAGGATTGTCAGGAGCAGGGTGAACATGATAATCACAATGCAAATTGCGTCAATATGCTTATGCGTTGCCATAAGGTTCCTCCTTATCCCATGTATTCCCCGTTATAGCTCACGAGTACTGCGCTTGCTACGCCATTCATTTCAGAGAGTTTGTTGATAAAATCCGTATTGTCGTCTTTCAGACGGATTTCCAGATTTAGTTCAATGTTGCCCTTTTGCGCAGTTTTACTTTTCACAACACAGCGATCCGTTCGCTTTTCCAAATACGCCTTTGCCTGCTGTTCGCTTTCATGGCTGCTGCATTGCAGTACCACGATATAGGGATTGCTATGAGACTTCCGGTTGACAAAGACCAGCAGGATTAGGCCGATGATGACGCTGCCAATCACCGCCAACGGAATCATTCCCGCCGCAAGGACGATGCCTACGGCAATCGACCAAAACAGGAATGCAATATCCAGCGGTTCTTTGATCGCCGTCCGGAAACGAACGATGGACAGTGCACCGACCATACCAAGGGAAAGCACTACATTTGAGGTAACGGCGAGAATCACAACCGTGGTGATCATGGTAAGTGCGATCAGAGTGACTCCAAAGGAAGACGAATACATCACTCCGTTGTAGGTTTTTTTATAGATCAGAAAAATGAAGATACCGAGGCCAAATGCCAATACCAGCGCCAGCGCCATATCGAGAATGGTCACACTGGAGATGTTATCTAAAAAACTGGATTTGAAAATATCACTGAATGTCATAGTTTTGATTCCTTTCTGCGTAGATTAGACGTAAATTCTGCACTGAGCGTATTTTGAAAAGGCGGACGCTCTGCGCCCGGTCATCTGAATGGCGTCCCGGATCACATCCGGAAGAAAAGCGTCCCACTTCACTTCCAATAAGACAGGAGCTTCTCCTGCCGGAATCGTTACAAGTCCTGGGTTTAGAAAATCTGTACACCGCAGACCTGTGCGGATCCCGTAATCGAAGGTGACCCGGACGTTGCCCGGCCGGTAGACAAACGGCTCCCGCGTGTAATCTACCACTGTCTTCGGGCGAAGCCCCTCGGTTTTCATTTTGTAACAGAG
>CANPZL010000035.1 GCA_947589055.1 uncultured Lachnospiraceae bacterium
AATCCTGAGTACAAATAATTTATCCCGTTTCTATTGAATGTCTTTAACAATAAAATATTGACCAGAATATGGATTATAGCGAACAAAAAAATTTGTATCACAGTATTCTGCAATAAGATTTGTAGTCGAATTGGACTTTTATCTGAATCTGAAAGTAAGTCAGAGACCACCTTTTGGGGCGAACCAAGTGCGAGACATATTTGCTCTTCACTTTTACCTTGTGAGATCTCATTAGCAAACCATTCATTATAATCACTGGATATATTTTGGATTTCCTTATCATCAAAATAAAAAGCCAGATAAAACTTTAACTTTTTGATAAAACTTTTCTGTGAAATAATCGTATTCATAATATTTCCTTTCCTAACTACTGTGTGACACTCACTAGTTTATTTATAGCATACTTTATGTCAGAAAGTCAATATGCAAATAAATCCTGTTTGTGTGAAATGCTTTCAAAAGTTGTTAAATGTCGATTGATCTCACTAATGTTGTACCACAATTTAACTGTTCAAGTCTCTGCCACTGTGGACGGTCCATAAAAGGCTGCTCATATTGTATTATGAACTCAAAATAAATCGTTTAGAACTATACAAGGTTATGATAGTGTTATATAATTTAGGCAAGATTTTACTATAAATACATAAAGAAGAGCAACGGATATAGAAAGATGGTGGGAGATAATGAATAAAAAGGAAAAAAGGAAAAAAGGAAAAAAGGAAAAAAGGAAAAAAGGATGCTCGTTCTTACTGTTTTACTTGTTTTATCCGGCTGCCAAAATGAGGAAAGCGGGCATACAGATTTTAGTGAGACTTTGATGGCGACGGATAAAGTGCAGGAATGGTGAAATTACAGAAATATGCAGCAGCCCATATGCTGTGCTTTTGGACAACGGTATCGTCTGGTATCATAGACCCGGCACAGCCCCTTTGCAAGATTATTATCAAGCGTTTTGTCTGGAAGGCTCGGAATATCGGTTAGAGAGTACGTTTGAAAGATATATACAGGTATGATTGAACAATAGTTACAAAAGAAAAGAAACGGTAAAAATGCACGTTGACAAAAAAATGGCTTCATATCATAATAAAAGATAGCAAGTTAAATCATTGAAGATAATCAGGGAAAAGGAGAAAAAATATGAGTACAAAATACGCAGGAACACAGACGGAAAAAAATTTACAGGCTGCTTTTGCAGGGGAATCTCAGGCACGAAACAAATATACATATTTTGCTTCTGTAGCAAAGAAAGAAGGATATGAACAAATGTCCGCATTATTTTTAAAAACGGCGGACAATGAAAAAGAACATGCTAAAATGTGGTTCAAGGAATTACAAGGAATCGGAAACACAGCGGAAAATCTGGAAGATGCGGCAAACGGAGAAAATTATGAATGGACGGATATGTACGCAGGCTTTGCGGAAACCGCTGAAAAGGAAGGATTTCCAGAGCTGGCGGAAAAATTCCGTATGGTTGCCGCTATCGAAAAGCATCATGAGGAACGGTATCGGGCATTGTTAAAGAATATTGAAACTGCTCAGGTGTTTGAAAAAAGTGAGGTTAAGGTGTGGGAATGCCGGAATTGCGGACACATCATTGTAGGAACACAGGCACCGGAGGTTTGCCCGGTATGCAATCACCCCCAGAGCTTTTTTGAGATTAGTGCAGACAATTATTAAAATAAGAGTAAAAAAGGCGGCTTCAAACATTGTAGGTTTGAGGCCGCCTTTTATAGATGGTTGTGTCAAATGATATTATAAACTATTAAGGAGTAACGTAAAGACCTGTTGAAAGGACAGATAAGCAAAAATAGACAAGCCGATAAGCACAACCAGAATTGCGACTGCGATCAGAACAGAATCACCGTTTGCCTTGCATCGCTTAAAATAATATACATAAGGTAATAAAAGGGCCCATGCAATAAGAGAGGGACCGCCGCATTTTTTAGTATTCATAAGAACGGCATCTACGATCAGAAGAATCAACCCTACAGAGGTTGTGATACTGACAACAGCGGAAGAATACAAGATGGATTCAAGGGTAATGTTCTCTCGATGTAACTGATATATGAAAAAAATCAGTCCCAATACCTGCAAAGCGACGCCTAGATACATAAGGAACGGTGAAAACGTAGTTTTCTGGCTTAAGTAGGTTCCTGCACCAATATCGGCGACTGTGGCGTCTGCTGGCCTTTGGTATTGATCGGCAATGTAAACGCTCTCCTCCGGTGATTCCTCGAAGCGGTTATCGGCATCGTTGTTTTGAAGAGACAAGGGGGTTTGGTTTGGATCGTCGTTAGTAACTGGGGTTGGGGTGCCGGAAGTGCTTTCCCCCTCGTTGGATAGTTGAAATTCCATAAGGTTCTCCTTTGTTTTAGTATAAGAATATTGTAATGGTTGGGTTTCTAATTGTCAATCGGGTCAAAGGGAAGCCATTCATATGCGGTCAAAAAGGAGAGATTTCGCATTAAAATAGCGGATTTGTGTGAGAAAATGAGGGAATACGCAGATTGACAGGAGAAAAAAGGTTTGTTACCCTGTACAGGAGATAGAAATAAAACAGATATGCAGATGAAAGTGAAAGGGTTATCAATATGAAAATAGTGGTGCTTGCGACCGGTGGAACAATAGGAAGCAAAAGACAGGAAGATGGCTGGATCACGCAGAATCAGGAGCAGATATATGAGATCTTGGAGAGGTATCGGGAATCAGAGTTTTTTGATTCGTCAATTCTATTTGATTGCTTTTCCCCGTATCGGATCCTGAGTGAAGCATTAAACGCTCATTATCTGGAAACCCTGATCCAAGCGGTAACAGCCTGCTTAGAAGCAGACTGTTATGATGGGATTATCATTTGTCATGGAACCGATACGCTGCAATATACGGCGGCTATATTAGCTTGGGTATATCAAGAGGCAGGAACTCCAATCTGCCTGGTATCCAGCAATTATCCCCTACAGGATACAAGAGCAAATGGATTGGATAATTTCCGATATGCGGTTGAAACTATAAAAAAAGGGTTAAGAGGAGTAATGGTCGTATATCGTAATTCGGATATGCGAATTTATGTTCACAAGGGAACGAGCCTGTTGGCACACCAGACCTTTGAAGACAACCTGTATAGTGTAGATCAATCCTACTTAGGGGTATATGAAACTGACGGAAGCTGGAAAGCCAATCCTGCTTGGGATAAGGAAAAAGAGACCCCGGCGGCAGTTCCCTATCATGGCTTAAAAATGGCTACTTCAGAAATCCTATGGCTTCGGGAATACCCCGGATATGTGTATCCGGAGCCGGACAAAAATACAAAAGCAGTTATGATAGAAGCATACCATTCCGGTACGCTGGGCGTACGACGGTCATTGGAAACCCTTTGCAAAAAGGCGAAAGAGATGGGGATTCCCGTATATCTGCTGGGAGCGGCTTCTGATAAGGCAGGCTATGAAACCATGAAGGAATACAAAAGGTTAGGGCTGATCGTGCTTCCGAATGCGGCACCCATTGCTTTATACTGCCGGCTTTGGCTGGAGCTGGGGAAGGAATAAGGCATGGTTTGTATTGCACAAAGAATGGGAGAATGCTATGATAAATGTTGTATAAAAGCTGTTTTCGTATGATTTTTGTGCTATACTTATGAAAAATGATAGATAAAGGTTTGGAAATAAGGGACTATGGAAGAGATGGAGCAAACGGAAACTTCTACAGCATCCGATTATCAAGAGGGAGACATTGAGACGCTGTTAGATGATGCAAAGAATATGGTTGAAAAAGAGTTTAGTTCAGAACTTATGGAGGAAGAAGAACAACCCCATACGTTTCGAGAGAAACTAAAGGATTTTTTTGAATCAATCATTTTGCCTGTTTTATACGGAGTTTTGATTTCCTTATTGTTGACGCAGGTTTTATTTTTCCATGCAAAGGTGCCTACCGGGTCTATGGAGACTACGATCTTGACAGGTGACCGGATTGTGGGGAATCGTATGGTTTATTGGTTTCAGGATCCGGATTATGGGGATATTATTATTTTCTGGAGTGCGGAATATAATGAATTCATGGTAAAACGGGTGATCGGCAAACCGGGAGATCTGGTAGAGCTTCGTGAGGACGGGGTGTATGTAAACGACAGGCGTATTTCCGATACGTACACACAGGGAGAAACACGGGAACTGCAATATGGAATTGATACATGGACCGTTCCGGCGGAGAGTTATTTTGTAATGGGGGATAACCGGGAAAATTCAGCGGATTCCCGTTATTGGGAGAATGCCTTTGTGCCACGGGACGAGGTATATGCCCGTTATATGTTCCGTTATTCTTTGGGAAGAAACGGTTGGTATCTGGATTGGAAGGATGATATTGTATTTTGGGCAGAACCTTAGATTAACAGGAGGCAGTTATGTATCAGGAAAATGTGATAATCTGCGCTTCATCAAAATACGAAGAGAAATACTACTTAAATGAAGATTTTGAAAATCTTCCGGAAGCAATACAGCGTGAGCTGCGGATCATGTGCATATTGTTTACGGAAGAGATTGGCGGTATTTTAACTTTGGAATTTGATTCAGAAGGAAATCTGAACTTTATAACAGCGGCCGGCGAAGGGGATTTGCTTTATGATGAGATTGGAAGCGTATTAAAGATCAAACAGCTTCGGGAAGAGAAAAAGGAGCTTTTAGAAGCATTGGAGACTTATTATAAGGTATTTTTTCTGGGACAGGAACCAGAAGAATGAAAGACAAAGAGAGAGGAGAAGAAAAAATGATACGTCACGTTGTCATGTTTGGAATTACAGGAAATGGAAGTTTAACACCGAGACAGGAAGCACAACGGTTGGGAAAGCTGCTGATGGCATTGCCGGAGCAGATACCGTTTTTGAAAAATATGGAGGTAGGGATAAATTGCGAGCAGGCGCCGGAGGAAAATGCGCAGCTGGTGATCTTGGCGGATTTTGATTCAATTGAGGATTGTGCCATGTATACGATCCACCCGGCACATATGGCTGTAGCTGAGGAAATCGGCAAGGTAAAGACCAGTCGGTGCTGTGTAGATTATGAACGATAAGTACAAGGAGAAAAGAATATGTTAATAACGATCGACGTGGGGAATTCCAATATTACTATTGGCCTGTTTGATGGAGATGTCATCAAAGGAACTTTCCGTATGACAACAAAGATTCCCAGAACGTCTGATGAATATGGTATTTTTCTAACGGATTTACTTGTTGCGAGAAAGGTAAACGGGAAGGATATCAAGGCAGTGATCATCGCTTCCGTTGTGCCGGATGTGATGCATTCTCTGACCAGCGGTATCTGGAAGTATTTTCATGTAAAGCCGATCATTGTAGGCCCCGGTATCAGGACAGGAATTAAACTGGCAACGGAAAATCCCAGAGAGATGGGAGCGGATCGGATCGTAGATGCAGTTGCGGCATATGAGCTGTATGGGGGACCGGTTCTGGTGATTGATTTTGGTACAGCGACTACGCATGACCTTGTTCTGGAGGATGGCAGTCTGATCGCTGGTGTTACAGCACCGGGCATTCGTATTTCAGCAAATGCGCTGTGGAATAATGCTGCAAAGCTGCCGGAGATTGAGATCCGGAAGCCGGATAGCATTCTGGCGAAAAATACGGTTACCAGCATGCAGGCTGGTTTGATCTTTGGCTGCATCGGACAAACCGAATATATCATTCGGAAAATGAAGGAAGAAGCAGGATTGGATAAAATGAAGGTAGTGGCAACCGGAGGACTTGGAAAGATCATTTCAAAGGAAACAGCGGCAATTGACGTTTATGATGCGGATCTGACCCTCAAGGGATTAAAACGGATATACGAAAAACAGGGACGTTAGTATGGCGGCAGGATTGGATACTACCAAACTTCAGGATAAGTTAATACTGGCGCCGATGGCGGGGATTACGGATTTACCGTTCCGTCTGTTGTGCAAGGAACAGGGCTGTGACATTCTTTATACGGAGATGGTTAGTGCAAAGGCCATGTATTATGGCAATAAAAATACAGTTCCTTTGCTGGCTTTAGATGAAAGAGAGCATCCTATCGGCTTGCAGCTTTTTGGTTCGGAACCAAAGCTGTTAGCAGAGATGGCAAAACGGGTGGAAGCGATCGGCTTTGATTTTATCGACGTGAATATGGGCTGTCCGGTGCCAAAGGTATTTAACAATGGGGAAGGCTCTGCTTTGATGGGAAAGCCGGCATTGGCAGGCGAAATCGTAAATGCCATTGTAAAAGCAGTTTCCATTCCGGTAACGGTAAAAATACGAAAAGGTATTGACGAAACACATGTCAATGCGGTGGAGCTTGCAAAAATCATCGAGGAAAATGGTGCCTCAGCCATTGCTGTCCATGGAAGAACCCGTACCCAGTATTACTCCGGCAGAGCGGATTGGGGAATAATTCGTCAGGTGAAAGCGGCGGTTTCGATTCCCGTGATCGGTAACGGAGATATTTTGACTGCTTCAGATGCGGTCAGAATGAAGCAGGAAACCGGGTGCGATGCTTTTATGATTGGAAGAGGAGCAAAGGGAAATCCGTGGATCTTTCATCAGATGAAGGAAGCCTTAAGCACTGGGAACACACCGGAAAAACCATCGGTTTCAGAAGCAGTTTCCATGATCATAAGACATTTGGATATGATGATAGAATTTAAAGGAGAATATACTGCTGTCCGGGAGATGCGGAAGCATATTTCCTGGTATACAGCCGGTTATCCGAATGCTGTCCGTATAAGGAGAATGATAAATGAGATGGAAACCCGGGCGGAGCTGGAAGAGGTATTACAGAAATGGAATGCGAATCGTTTGGAAACACAAAAATGATAGAATTATATAGTAAAGGGGTATGGTGAATGGAAGCAATCGAATGTATTAAAACAAGAAGAAGCTGTAGAAAGTTTAAGGAGGAAGCAGTACCGCATTCGGTATTGGAAGAGATCGTAGATGCGGCTGCATATGCACCCTCATGGAAAAATACTCAGATAACCCGGTATATTGTGGTAGAAGACCGGGAAAAGCTGGAAACCATTGCCGGGGAATGTGTACTTGGATTTGAGTATAACACCAAAACCATTCGTAACTGTAGTGCTTTGGTAGTAGTAACAATGATAAAGAATCGTTCCGGTTACGAAAAGGACGGATCCTTTACCACTTCGAAAGGGGATCATTGGGAAATGTTTGATGCGGGGATTGCTACGCAGACCTTTTGCTTGGCAGCACATGAGAAGGGGATCGGTTCTGTGATTTTGGGGATTTTTTCAGAAGAAAAGCTGACAGAAGTACTTCAGATTCCCGATGGACAGCAGGTTGCGGCATTGATTGCGATCGGTTATCCGGCCATTTGGCCGGAGGCGCCAAAACGAAAAGAAGTGGCGGAGCTTTTATCTTTTCAATGATCGAGGATAAAAACCTCCGAAGAAAACAGTATGGAACAACTGCTTTCTTCGGAGGTTTTTTTTATCCTTGAGCGGCTTCGTATAATTGGTTTACATAATTCCAGTTGATTAGCGGAAGCCAGTTAGAAACATAGTCTGCCCGTCGGTTTTGATATTGCAGGTAATATGCATGTTCCCAAACGTCGATGCAAAGGAGCGGACGGATGGTTTCTGTAACCGGAGTATCCTGATTCGCAGACCCGACGATAGTGAGCTTTCCTTTTTCAAAGGTCAGCCATGCGTATCCGGAACCGAATTGCTTGATTGCTGTGTTGGTTAAAATGCGGCAGAAATTATCAATGGATTCAAAATCTTTATGGATCGCATTTGACAGATCGCCTTCCGGCATGGAAAAACCGTCGCCCTGCATACATTGAAAATAGAGCTGATGATTATATACGCCGCCGCCATTATTCCGGATCCCGGTCTGAATGTCCTCCGGTAAATCCTTTATATGAATCAGCATATCTTCCAGCGTCATATTTTGAAGCTTGGGAAAATCGGATAAGATTCCGTTTAAGTTATCAACATAGGTCTTATAATGCTTATCGTGATGAAAATGTAAGGTTTCCTGCGAAATAGCAGGCTCTAAGGCGTCGTAAGGATAAGGAAGCGGTTCCACCTGAAAGGGAAACAGTTCATTCATGATCATTCCTCCATTCTTAAATAATTTATGCTGGTATTATATGCATTTTAAAATTGAATATACCTGTTTAATTTGATATACTAAATAGACAAAAATCATAAGTAAGAATGCAATGGAGTATGAAAATGGAATGGAGCCAGCTACTCTGCCCAAGAAGACGGAAAATGTATCCGCAAAGCAGCTTGGGCGGACGGGATATGCGAACGGAATATGAAAAGGATTATCAGAAAATCATAGGCAGTGCGTCGTTTCGGCGCCTTCAGGATAAAACACAGGTCTTTCCTCTGGATAAAAGCGATTTTATTCGTACCAGGCTGACACACTCGCTGGAAGTATCTTCCTTTGCCCGGTCGCTGGGGCAGAATATCGGGAAAAATCTTCTGGCGGCAAAAAAAGACCCGGCGTTTACCTGGCGGGTGGCGGATGATATGTGTGATGTTTTGCAGTGTGCCGGGTTGATTCATGATATTGGCAATCCGCCCTTCGGACATTTTGGGGAGACTGCTATCCGGCAATGGTTTCGGGACCATTTATCAGAACTGACCTTTTATGACCGAAAGGTTGAAGATATGCTGAGCGAGCAGATGAAGCAGGATTTTTATCAGTTTGAAGGGAATGCTCAGGCTCTTCGCCTGATCAGCAAGCTGCATTTTTTCTCCGATGAATATGGAATGAATCTGACCTACGCATTGCTGAGTACGATTTTAAAATATCCGATTTCTTCTCTGGAATCCGATCCGGCTTCCGAGGATATAAAGAAAAAGAAAATGGGATATTTTTATGCAGACCGGGACGTCTTTGATGAGATACAGGAAGCAGTAGGAACAAATGGCTGTAGGAATCCCATGACCTTTATCTTGGAAGCGGCAGACGATATTGCGTATCGGACTGCGGACATCGAGGACGCAGTTAAAAAAGGCTGCATTTCTTATGGGATGCTGGAGCGAGAACTGAGAAATTTAAATAAGCAGAATGCTGTCTGGGTAACCAAGTATTTTGATCCGTTAGAAGAATTACAGTACCAATATCAAAAGGCGCTGGAACGGGATTATGGGAATCCGGAATTCTATGCGATTCAGAACTGGGCGTTAAATGTACAGGGATACATGATTAAATGTGCCACTTATGGGTTTGTTACGAATTATGATGCGATCATGGAAGGTTCATATGGCTATGATCTGTTTCATGCTACCTATGGGGAGGGCTTGATGGAAGCGATGGGAGCGATCGCATATCGCAATGCATTTATATCCGAGCCAATCTATAAACTGGAAATTGCTGCCGGACATATGCTGGAGTTTTTACTGGACAAGTTTGTAAAGGCGGCAATCTATTTTGATACCGGAAAGGATTTGGGAACCATTGATGAAAAACTGGTAACCCTGATCTCAGAAAATTATCTGCAACGGTATTATGCCGAGTCGGCAGGAAAATCAGAAGAAGAAAAGTTATATCTAAGAATTCTCTTGGTAACAGACCTGATATGCGGAATGACCGACAGTTATGCAAAAGGTCTGTACCAAGAATTAAATGGAATCCTATGAGTTGGACGGATCTTTTAAGACCGATTTCCGTTTCCGGGATTTGTTTTCATATAAGGCGGAATCGGCATTTTTGATCAAAACCTGTATATCCGCACTTGGATCACAGATGAAATTGACAATACCGATGCTGGCTTCGACATAGTAAGGCTTTTCGCTGTTCTGATTAAAGGTTTCCAGTTTTTCATGGATACGGTTGGAAATGGTATCTGCGGATTGCTGGTTACCCAGAAGCGCAAAAGCAACAAATTCATCGCCGCCGATTCGGCCGATGATGTCGTCATTCCGTAAGCTGGTTTTTAAGGCTGTAGCTATGGTACGTAATGCAAAGTCACCATCCGCATGGCCGAATTTATCATTTACGCTCTTTAAGTTATCCATATCGGCAAACAGAAGGATTGCCCGCTGGCCCTTTGTTGCGGCAGAGGAGATAACGGTCTGTGTTTCCGTTAAGAAGCCGCGACGGTTTTTCAGGCCGGTCAATTCATCAATGGTCGATATTTTGCTCAACTGCCGGTTCTTTTCGTGTAACAGGGAAAGGGTATATTCCAACTGCTGGTTCGTCTGCTGTTGTTCTTCGTACATTTTTATGAATTTCAAAGTAGTTCCCAACTCTAAGTTAATGGAGTAAATGTGGTGGAAATAGGAAATATCTGCCTCGCAAAGGAATACACCATGATGATCCTCACTGGTAAAAATCGGGGTAAGAATCATGGTAAATCGCCGTTTCTGCGGCAGATAAGAGTTATTAAATAAATCCTTTACAGAAACAAACTGCTCGGAATTACAAAGCGGAATCGATACCTGATCCTTGTTGTATACTTCAAGCTTTAAAGATTCCGGTATATGCCAGACGCCATCCGGAGATAATGATACAGGCTCCTTTAAGGAAAAAATGTATGAGCTTCTTAGATTCAGCTTTTGCAGCTTGTCTCCAATCTGTGTGTATGCCAATTCCAGATTGCTGCTGTTTGTCATCGTGTCCCGAATGATGTAGCTGGAGGTCCAGATATTCAGTTTGTATTCGTGCTTTTCATTATAGCGGAAGCTGGATTCTGTACTTAACAGCTGTGCGGATATTGTATTTGTAGTAAGACAAAGCGCAGTCTGTTTGGTGGGATCAGAAATCAGATCCAGTACTAAGGATTCGATGTTACGCAGGCAGTAATTCATCTGTACGATAGAATAATACAGAGGAATATCGGATTTGTAATAGGTTTGAATGATTGCCTGCAATTCATTCACCGGAAAATCCGTTGCGGAATCGTTTATAACGGTATCTAGGAGCAGAGATACGTATTCTGTCATAAGAGAGGAAATCCGGTTATAGATAAAGGTATCCTTATCGTTCACAAATACCTTATCAATGATGAATTCCACCAGCTGCTGTTTGGACTGTGAACCCAGATCAAAAGCGGCGTTACTGCCGGAAGCCTTAACAGCATTTGAACAGCCGCAGGACTTACGGACGATCATGGAAGAGTTTAGGCGGGAAATATTTGTTTTCCCCGTCTTAATCAATGATAACACTTCCTGTACGGAGCGGTATCCTAACTCGCAGGCATTTGCACGGACAGTCGTCAACTCCGGTTCTAGGGCTAAAGCGAGAGGAACGTCGTCGAAACCGGTTACCGCAATATCCTTGCCGATCTCGATTCCCCGTCTCTTTAATACATTATAACCGCCTAATGCCATTTGATCGTTTGCAAAGCATAAGGCGTCCATTTCCGGATGTAAGTCCAGTAAATCCTCGACCAATTCTTCACAGTATTCCGAAAAATTGCCATGTACGATCAGGCTTTCGTCGACAGGAAGCCCGGCATCGGATAAAGTTGACTTATAGATAGCAAGCCGGTCTTCCGCATCTGCATTGCCCGGACGACCTCCAACGAAACCGATATGCTTTTTATTATGCTCATAGATCAGATGATTGATGATTTCCCGCAATCCCTGTGTACTGTCAATGATAAGCGAAGGAAAGCCTGGGAATTCAGATTCCAGTGTAAGAATTGGAATGTCCTTAAAACGATTCAAAAATGTAACGGTATCGGCATCATTTAAGAAAGAACCAATCGTGCCGATGGAAATAATCAACGCATCAATCGATTCCGGTTTCGCATAATAAAAAACGGAATTATATTGATAGTCATATTTTGCATTTGCCGGGTCATTATATGCCGCATTGATATACATACCGGGAAAAATCACCAGATTTACGTCCAGCTCTTTTGCAGCATAGTCTACGCCTTTACAAATGTCATACGCATAATCATTATCAAGATGACAGATAAAGAGTCCGATTGTTAATCTCTTTTCCGACACGAAATCCACCTCCCCATGGATACAATAACCATATTCATTCTAGCACATGTAAATAAAAATGTGTAGAAAAAATTGAAAGATAAACGACAGTTAAATGTAAACATTTTGTAAACATAATGTTTACGTATGAAAATGTTCCATAAGCCATTTGGCAACTCCGTCTTCGTCATTGGAAGGAATGACCCCTGTAGCATATTTCTTTAAGTCTGCATGGGCGTTTTGGACAGCATATCCTTCGTCAGATAATTTAAACATATTAATATCATTTTTCCCATCGCCAAAAACGATTAAACGTTCACATCCCAATCTTGTTTGTAATTGTTTGATCGCATTGGATTTTGAAGCGTTGAATGGCATGATCTCAAGCCACTGTTCGTTTGTATAAATTTCGGTCTGGTAAACGCAGTGGAAATGCCTGATGTGCATAACGCTGGTATAAATGAGAATCGTTCTTTCCCTTCTATGTATGCATAAACGATCGGATAAATCCTGTTTGCAAATAAGTCATCGAGTACCGTCTAAATCCGATACATATAAAGTTCGCATTCTTATCCCCTTACAGCTTTCGATTTTGCAGATGCGGCTTTTGCTTTGTCAAAGCCTTCTTTTATAAATCATATCATATTTTTTTCAATAAATCTATTCCTGTGATTTTCGGCAAAGATTATTTACAAATTCCGACAGGTCAACTATAATAATCTGGTAAATAACAGGTCAAATGTTACATGACATGATTTCCGTTTATGATTTTAAAGGCAGGAGGGCAAGTGATGGATTATAAAAAGGCCGGAGTTGATATTGAAGCAGGCTATAAATCAGTAGAATTGATGAAGGAGCATATTGCAAAGACGATGCGTCCGGAGGTCTTGACAAACATCGGAGGCTTTTCAGGTGCGTTCTCCATGAAAAAATTCAAGGAAATGGAGAATCCTGTGCTGGTATCCGGTACGGATGGCGTTGGAACTAAGCTAAAGCTGGCATTTCTTTTGGATCGTCATGATACGATCGGAATTGATTGCGTGGCAATGTGTGTAAACGATATTGCCTGCGCAGGTGGAGAACCCTTGTTTTTCTTGGATTATATCGCTTGTGGAAAAAATTATCCGGAAAAAATCGCTTCCATCGTCAGCGGCGTTGCAGAAGGCTGCAAGCAGGCGGATGCTGCTTTGATCGGTGGAGAAACAGCAGAGATGCCGGGATTTTATCCGATGGATGAATACGATCTGGCAGGCTTTGTCGTAGGCGTAGTGGATGAAAAGGATTTAATCACCGGTAAGGATATACAGCCGGGAGACGTCTTGATCGGAATTGCCTCCAGTGGTGTCCACAGCAACGGGTTTTCTCTGGTACGTAAGGTTTTTGAGATGACGCCGCAGGCATTGAACACATATTATGAACAGTTAGGAAAAACATTAGGGGAAGCCTTGCTTGCACCGACTAAGATTTATGTAAAGGCACTCCGTTGTGTCAAAGAAAGCGGTGTTGTGATTAAGGGCTGTAGTCATATTACAGGCGGCGGCTTTTATGAAAATATTCCAAGAATGCTTCCGGAGGGAGTCTGTGCCTGTGTTGATAAGAACTCGTATCCGGTACCGCCTATCTTTGATATGATACAAAAGAATGGACAGCTTAAAGAGCATATGATGTACAATACATATAATATGGGTATCGGTATGATGCTGACCGTTGCACCGGAAGATAAGGAGGTAACACTGGCTGCTCTTCAGAAAGCAGGGGAACAGGCCTATATAGTTGGAACTGTGGAGGCAGGCGAGAAAGGAGTACGGATATGTTAAAGCTGGCGGTTTTGGTATCTGGTGGAGGAACCAATCTTCAGGCAATCCTGGACAGTATCCGTGACGGAAGGATCATGAATGCAAAAGTGGCGGCAGTAATCAGTAATAATCATGGCGCTTATGCATTGGAACGGGCAAAACAGGCGGGGGTTCCGGCTGTATGCATTTCACCGAAGGAGTATTCTTCCCGGACGGAGTTTAATCAGGCATTATTAGATGCGGTAAATTCATATGCAGTTGATCTGATCGTATTGGCAGGATTTTTAGTGGTTCTTCCGGAAACGATGATCGAACAGTATGAAAATCGCATCATCAATATACATCCGTCATTGATTCCTTCCTTTTGTGGAACCGGCTATTATGGATTGAAAGTACATGAGGCGGCTTTGGCAAGAGGGGTTAAAGTAACAGGCGCTACCGTTCATTTTGTGGATAAGGGAACCGATACCGGACCTATCTTACTGCAAAAAGCGGTGGAAGTAGAAGCACAGGATACACCGGAAACTCTGCAAAGGCGGGTCATGGAGCAGGCGGAATGGAAGCTGCTGCCGCAGGCGGTCGATCTGATTGCAAATGGCAGGGTACAGGTAAAGGAAGGGAACGTTATAATAAAGTAACAGGCATCAAGGAGGAAGAAAATGAAGGTTTTGATTATCGGCGGCGGAGGAAGAGAACATGCGATCGCACAAAAGGTAAGTGAAAGCCCCAGAGTAGATAAGCTATATGCGGCACCGGGGAATGCGGGAATAGCAGAACTGGCTGAGTGTATAGATATTTCTGTTATGGATTTTGATAAGCAGGTACGATTTGCAAAAGAACAAGGAATTGATCTTGTGATCGTGGGACCGGATGATCCGTTGGTGGCTGGTTGTGTGGATGCATTTGAAGAAGCTGGGATTCGGGCATTTGGGCCACGGAAAAAGGCGGCGATCATAGAAGGTTCAAAAGCATTTTCAAAGGATCTGATGAAAAAATACGACATACCGACTGCTGCATATGAGACGTTTACGGACGCAGCAGATGCTCTTGCATATCTGGAAACGAAAGCGGATTTCCCAATCGTTTTGAAAGCGGACGGATTGGCACTGGGAAAAGGGGTATTGATCTGCAACGATTTAGAAGAAGCAAGGGCGGGCGTTAAGACGATCATGCTGGATAAGCAGTTTGGAAATGCCGGAAATAAAATGGTCATCGAAGAGTTTATGACCGGACGGGAAGTATCGGTACTGGCATTTTGTGACGGAACCCATATTAAGACGATGACTTCTGCGCAAGACCATAAACGGGCAAAGGACGGAGATAAAGGATTGAATACCGGCGGAATGGGAACCTTTTCCCCCAGTCCGTTTTATACAAAGGAGATCGATGCTGTCTGTCAGAAAGAAATCTATGAAAAGACTATGATGGCAATGAAGGCCGAGGGACGGGATTTTACAGGCGTTTTATTCTGTGGATTGATGATGACTGCGAAAGGGGTAAAGGTGCTGGAATATAATGCCAGATTTGGAGACCCGGAAACCCAGGTAGTGCTTCCAAGAATGAAAAATGACATTATAGATGTGATAGAAGCCTGTATCGATGGAACCTTGGATCAGGTGGATTTGGAATTTGAAGATAATGCAGCCGTCTGTGTTGTGCTGGCTTCCGATGGGTATCCGGTTTCTTATGAAAAGGGCTTTGAGATTCAAGGCTTAGATACTTTCAAGGGGAAAGACGGATATTATGTTTTTCATGCAGGAACCTTGAAAAAGGACGGGAAAATATATACGAACGGAGGACGGGTACTTGGCGTTACAGCCAAAGGCAGTGATCTAAAGCAGGCGAGAGCCAATGCATATGAAGCAGCAGAATGGATAGATTTTCAAAATAAGTATATGCGTCATGATATTGGAAAAGCGATTGATGAAGCATAAAAAACGAAGGCAGGAAACCAAATTCCTGCCTTTTCTATTTTATTTAAAATCCATCTGAAACGAAGCTGGACTTGATAAAGGAAGCAATATTTCCTTAAATGTAAAAAAAACGATGATTTTTCTGCTATCTTGTGTTAATATAACAAAAAATGCGGAAGATATTGTGGTTTACATAAAGATAAATTTAGTTAGGATACCAAAATGAAAGAATGTGGAAGATACAAAAATCGGATACGGGCATACGGACTTTCCCTGATGTTGGCAGTCAGTTTGTTTATGGCCGGGCTGGAAATACAGACAGGAAATATCAGTATGGCGGAGACGATGGCACAGATTACGCCTGGCCTGACAAATGTAAACGTTCGTCAGAGTGCGACAACTTCGTCCGCTGTATTGACACAGGTAAATGGAGGGCAGAGTCTGACGATTCTGGATAGTCCGAATCCGGAATGGCATCATGTAAGATTTACGAAAAATAATACCACCTATATCGGATACATATATGCACAGTATGTAAGTATTCTGTCGGGCGGTACAGGGGGCGGCATATCAGACGGAGATTTTGAAGCGGCTCTTACTGCACAGGGGTTTCCGGAAAGCTATAAGCCCTTTTTAAGAGAATTGCATACGCTGCATCCGGAATGGAAATTTGTGGCGGTACAGACAGGGCTGAGCTGGGAGACCGTGCTTGAAAACGAACGGAATAAGCAGGGACAGATTAAAAATCTGATTAACGGTACCGCATCCGCACCGCATTATAATTGGCGGGAAACACAGGTCGGTTATAACTGGGCAACCGATACATGGTCGCCGTATGATGGAACAACTTGGTTTGCTGCGTCAAAAGATATTCTGGCATATTATATGGATCCAAGAAATTATCTGTATGAAACCTATGTGTTTGCCTTTGAACAGTTATCCTATGACAGCAGTGTTCATAATGCTGCCGGGGTGGAAGCAATCCTTGCAAACAGCTTTATGTGGAACAGTTGTCCCAGAGGCGAGAGTAAAAAGTTTTCTGCGGAGATCATGGAAGCGGCGGCCGCTTATAATGTGAGCCCTTATCATCTGGCATCCCGTATGCGGCAGGAAATGGGAACGACAGCCGGGGTAAATGCAACCGGAACCAGTTCCAATTATCCAGGGATTTTTAATTTTTTCAATGTGGGTTCCGTGGATTCGGCAGGGGGCGGGGCAGTCAATAAAGGACTTGCCTGGGCAGCGCAGAGCGGTTCCTATGGACGACCGTGGAACAGTGCATATAAGGCTATTATGGGCGGTGCGCAGTTTCTTGGAGCATCTTATATCAATCGGGGACAGGATACGCTCTATACACAAAAATTCAATGTGACCTACAGGGATAATCTATATGGACATCAGTATATGACTAACATACAGGCGCCTTCCACAGAGGCTCGTTCCATGTTTAATGCATATCGGGCAAACGGTTTGATCAATTCCGCATTGGTATTTAAGATCCCTGTATATACCAATATGCCGGAGACGCCGGTGCCAAAGCCTGCCGATTCCGTCAGTCCGAATAACTGGCTGCGGTCATTCAGTATTTCCGGATATTCCTTAACACCGTCTTTCCAGGGCGGCACGACGGAATATTCTCTTATAGTGGAAAATGGAGTAGGAAGCATTCAGATTTCTGCTGCACCGGTTCATTCGGCAGCTAAGATAACCGGAACGGGAACGATTTCCCTTTCCGTTGGAACCAACGTGATCCCAGTTACCGTGACTGCACAAAACGGAAGTACAAGAACTTATACATTGACGGTTATCCGAAAAGGAGAAAACACCGCAAGCATACCGGATGTCAATACAAAATTCAGGATAAATGGTTCTATGATTTCAGGGATCGCTCTGAATACGGATATAGCGGCATTGAAATCAGGACTGGGCGTGCCGGAAAATACCGTGACGGTTTATCGGGCGGATGGAACCGTCTTAACAAATGGAAACATCGGAACCGGCTGCATTGTTGAAATATCCGGCGGTACAGCGCCAGTCCGATATACGATTGTAATCTATGGCGACGTGTCCGGAGATGGAGCGGTAACTGCACTGGATCTGCTGCGGATTCAAAAGCATTTGATCGGCTCCGGACCGTTGTCCGGTGTATATTTGGAAGCGGCCAATGTAAAACACAGCGGATCTGTTTCCGCACTGGATTTACTAAAGGTGCAAAAATATCTGATTGGTGCGGCGCCCATTCAGCAATAAGGCAGGAGGAACTCTATGAAGCATATAAGCAGAAAAGGGCTTGCCATTCTGGCAATGCTGATAATGATTTTAATTACGACACGGATTCCGGTTTATGGAGCAGGGGCAAATGTTACCATTGCGGTATCCCAAAGCAGCTTAAAGATTGGGGATACGGTTTCGGTTACGGTAAGCATTGCTACAGACGGTGCCATTGGCGCATATTCCATGGCGGTTACTTATGATCCTTCCGTTCTGGAATATACCGGCGGCTCCGGAAATGGCGGCGGCGGCACGGTCATGATTGCAGGGTATGGTGATGGTTCTGCCGCCCGTTTATCCGCCTCACTGAATTTTCGGGCGGTAGGAAATGGAAATTCTGCCATTGCCACCAGCGGAGGAGAAGTATACGACTGGAACGAAAATGTTTTGGCTATATCCCATGCGGGAACGACGGTTACGGTGTCCGCTCCCCAAAGTCCGGGAGCGGATGCACCTGGGGGAAATGGAACATCCGCAACGGATACGCCTTTGTCAGGTTCAGGCGATAATACGTTAAAAAGTTTGGAAATATCGCCGGGAATGCTGACCCCCGCATTCCAATCTGGTATTACTTCCTATTCGGTAGAATTGCCGGAGGATACAAAGGAAATTGTTGTCAGTGCGGTTCCCAATGACAGTAAGGCAAAGGTAGCGGTTTCTCATAATAATGATTTGGAACCGGGAATGAATAAAACTTATATCGTGGTTACCGCTGAGAACGGTACGCAACGGACATATACACTGGCTGTACAGTGCGGCGAGGTGGAAGATGCGTCAATGGTGCCGCCAATCGCAATAGATGGAAAGGAATATAAGGTCGTTTCTGCTGAAGAAATTGATACGGAACAGATCCCGGCCGGCTATACAGCTGGTGAGGAGGATTATAAAGGAGAGAAACTACCGGTCTTTCGTTCCCCGAATCAGCTGCTTTTGATCGTTTACTTGGCAGATGAAGAAGAAAACGGGCAATGGTTCATTTATGAGAAAGAAACAGAGAGCTTTACTCCATATTTGGAGGTTTTGGCGGCTGCAAATCGTTTTGTATTCCGGACGCCTGAAGAAGAACAGTCGGTTCCGTCCGGGTTTACTGTACAAGAGGTAGAGATAAAAGGGCAGAAGATTCAAGGCTATGTAAATCCTGCATTGCCGGATTTTGTTTTGGTCTATGCAATGAATGTAAATGGCGAACAGGGATTTTATTTGTATGACATGGTAGAGGACACGTTTCAGCGTTATATCAGTATGGGGGAATCTGCTTTTGAGGAACCGGTAACTACAGCTGCTGAGACGGAAGGAAGCACCGAATCGGAAGCAATCACGGACGAAGTAAAACTTCATAATTTCCGTATCCTGTTGTATGGATTATGCGGATTGACCATTGGTCTGTTAGGACTTGTAGTTGGAATGCAGGTATATTATAAGAGACGTGAAAAAGAAAGGGATGGCTCGGTGGATACATACATGGACGAGGACTTGCAGTTGAAACCGGAGGAGAAACGCTCCGACACCCAATCCGAGGACACACAAGCACAATAATGCGTGAAACTGAAAGCCCATGAGTATCTGGTGTTTTCTGGATAAAGCAGATTCCTGCTTGACAGGTATGGGCTTGTGTTATAGCATAGATATAACAAAAGATAAATGAGGTGATGCTATGCTGATTGAAATGGATTTTAATAGTAATGAAGCCTTATACATACAGTTACGAAATCAGGTAATCATTGGAATTGCCAAGGATATGTTAAAGGAAGGAGAATCCTTACCCTCGGTTCGCCAGATGGCAAATGAACTGGGAGTTAATATGCACACGGTTAATAAGGCTTATGCATCTTTGCGACAGGACGGATATGTGAAGCTGGATCGGAGAAACGGAGCAGTGATTTCTGTCAGCTTGGAGAATCGAAGCGGACAGGTAGAAAACATCTATTCTGCTATGCAAATGATTGTAGCACAGGCGATTTGTAAGAATATCAGTCTGACCGAGTTACAGGAGGTCGTTCGTGAGATGTATCTTGCATTTTCACCGGAAGTGAAAGAGGACTGAATCTTTCCGGATTATGATATTGAATAACAGGAGGCTCGAAATATGAGTAGTCAATATACCAAGGCGGCTGAAAGCTCCATTCAGGAAGCGGCAAAGGCGGCACAACGTCTCATGCATGATTGTATTGGAAGTGAGCATCTGCTGTTAGGCATTTTGGAAGAGGAAAATAATGTTGCGGCAAGGGTGTTGGAATCCAACGGAGTTCAGAAGGAACGGATTTATAAATTAGTAGAAAACAGTATTATTGGCGGCGGTTTAGCGACAAAATCGTCGTTTCAGTATACAGTGATGTATAATAAGGTTATGGAGCAGAGCAAGGCGGAGGCTGTCCGGACGAAATGCAATGAAATCGGTACGGAGCATTTTTTGCTTGCCATGATAAAGACACCGGAATGTATTGCGATGAAGATATTGACCAGTATCGGTGTAGATATTCAGAAGCTGTATATAGAGACCCGTGTCGCTATGGGCGTGGATCAGACGGTTGCACGGAATGAATATGTAGGGAACAAGGGAAAAAGAAAGACGAAATCTTCTACACCGATGCTGGAAAAATACAGCCGGGATTTAACGAAGCAGGCAAAAGAGGGAAGGCTGGATCCGGTGGTAGGAAGAACGGAAGAGATTCAACGGGTAGTACAGATCTTAAGCCGGCGAATGAAGAACAATCCCTGTCTGGTAGGAGAACCGGGAGTTGGAAAAACCGCTATCGTGGAGGGCTTGGCTAATATGATCGCAGCCGGAACCATTCCGGAAACCATCAAAGATAAACGACTGCTCTGTCTTGATTTATCCGGTATGGTAGCAGGTTCGAAATACCGCGGAGAATTTGAAGAGCGGATTAAACGGATCATGGAAGAAGTCATTCAGGACGGTAATGTAATCCTGTTTGTAGATGAACTGCATACCTTGATCGGGGCAGGCGGGGCGGAAGGCGCCATTGATGCTTCCAATATTTTGAAACCCGCACTTTCCAGAGGAGAGCTTCAGATGATCGGGGCGACCACAACAGCAGAATTCCGGAAATATATTGAAAAGGATGCTGCCCTGGAACGACGGTTTCAGCCGGTGAATGTGGAGGAACCCACAAAGGAGCAAACCGTTGAAATATTAAAGGGGCTTCGTCATTGCTATGAGGAGCATCATGGAATATCCATTGATGACAGTGCGATCGAGGCAGCAGTCACATTATCGGAACGGTATATTCACGATCGGTTTTTACCGGATAAGGCGATTGACCTGATTGACGAGGCTTGTTCCAGAAAACGCCTGTATTCCAAGAAACAGTCGCCGAAATATATCGAACTGGAACAACAGTTACGGGAGAAAAATGAACAGTTTGAGCAATGCTTGGGGAATGGAAGCCTGGAAGAAGCAAAGGCAGTCAAACAAGAGCTGGTTGAACTGAAAAAGAAGCTGGAACGATTGAAGAAGCGGGAAGAAAAACAGCAGTATCAGGAGATGAATTCGGTTCAGGAACGGGATATTTCTCTGGTGGTTTCTGCATGGACAAAGATTCCCTTAAGTCGTCTTGAGGAAGAAGAAACCGAGCGGCTTAAAAAACTGGATAAGACATTGCATCAGCGGATCATCGGTCAAAATGAAGCAGTAGAAGCAGTAGCGAAGGCAATTCGCCGCAGCCGGGTTGGGTTAAAGGATCCCGACCGTCCGATAGGGTCGTTTCTGTTTTTAGGTCCTACCGGCGTAGGAAAAACAGAGCTGTCTAAGGCATTGGCCGAGGTGATGTTCGGAGATGAAAATGCGTTGATTCGTGTGGATATGTCTGAATATATGGAAAAACACAGTGTTTCTAAGCTGATTGGTTCGCCTCCGGGCTATGTCGGCTTTGAAGAGGGAGGACAACTCAGTGAAAAGGTCCGTCGGAATCCATATTCCGTGATCTTGTTTGATGAAGTGGAAAAGGCAGACGGGGAAATCTTTAATGTGCTGCTTCAAGTATTGGATGATGGACATATTACCGATTCTCAGGGCAGAAAGGTGGATTTTAAAAATACGATCATAATCATGACCTCAAATGCCGGAGCGGGACGTATTATGGAGCCAAAGCTTCTGGGCTTTTCCGGTACAGTAGATGAAAAACGCAATTATGAGCGGATGAAGGAAGGCGTTATGGAGGAAGTGAAGCGGATCTTCAAACCGGAGTTTTTGAACCGGATTGATGATATTATCGTCTTTCATTCTCTTCAGGAGGAAGAAATCCATCAGATCGTCGAGCTGCTTCTGAAACAGCTTGGAAAACGGATCAAGGAACAAATGGATATTACATTAAAATATGACGTTCGCCTGAAAAATTATATCTATGAAAAGGGATATGATAAAAAGTATGGCGCAAGGCCATTGCGGCGGGCAATTCAAACTTATGTAGAAGATGGACTGGCGGAAGCGATCTTAGACGGAAAAGTAAAAAATGGTGATACAGTAAGGATTACCGTTCGAAAAGATACCCTTCATTTTCAGGCAAAGGAATTATAAGAAATGATGATAATTGACTAGCCAAAAACGGGAAGTCATGGTATGATAAGTACAGAATGATTATGAACCGAAACGGGAAGAACATATTTTAGGAGGATAAAGAAATGTCAGTGATTAGCGAACTAATTCGTACCGAAGAAAGTGGGGGCTTGAGCTTCGGAAATATTGAATTGCCGGCAAAAGCAAAGCTGGACGGTTATGAGTACAATGGCGATTTGTATAAAATAAAGACATTTAAGGAAATTACAAAGCTGGAAAAGAATGGCACTATGGTATATGAATCGGTGCCGGGAACGGTAGTACATGACCTAAAGGTTACGGAGCGTGGAGTTTCGTTCGGCGTAGAAAGCAACGAAGATGCCCAGATCACATTGGAATTGGAAGCCGGAAAAGAATACAAGATTTTTGTAGACGGAACGAATCTTGGGAAAATGAAGACCAATTTAGGCGGTAAGTTAAGCTTTAGCGTCGAATTGGTTCCGCATGAAATATCCAAGGTTAAAATTGATAAGCTGTAATAGGAGTTAAGAAAATGGCAAAACAAAAGCAAGTGTTTTTTTGCCAGGAGTGTGGATTTGAATCAGGCAAGTGGATGGGGCAGTGTCCCGGCTGCAAAGCATGGAATACATTTGTAGAAGAAACGGTAGTGACAGGCGTCAGAAAGCGTACAGAAAGTGCTGCTTCGGCGCCTGCCAGTATTTTAAGGATTACAACTGATGAAGAAACACGAATCGGCACAGGTATGAAAGAGTTGGATCGGGTTTTAGGCAACGGGATCGTAAAGGGGTCCCTGATCTTGCTTGGCGGTGATCCCGGAATCGGGAAATCAACAATTTTGCTTCAGGTATGCCGGAATCTGACGGAAGATGGACATAAGGTACTTTATGTTTCTGGCGAGGAATCTTTGCAGCAGATAAAAATGCGGGCGGAACGACTGGGTACTTTCCGGCAGGATCTGTATCTGCAATGCGAAACGGACTTAAATGTGGTAGAAGAAGCAATGATAAAACTGGAACCGGAAGTGGCGGTAATAGATTCGGTTCAGACGATGATGCTGGAGGAAGTTACTTCCGCAGCCGGAAGCGTTTCACAAGTACGGGAAGTCACCAATCGTTTGATGCAGATTGCAAAAAGAAAGAACATTGCGATTTTTTTAATTGGACATGTTACGAAAGAAGGAACCGTAGCCGGTCCCAGAACCTTAGAGCATATGGTTGATACGGTTTTGTATTTTGAAGGAGAGAAAAGCTCCCAGTACCGGATTTTACGAGGCGTAAAGAATCGATTTGGAGCAACCAACGAGATTGGGGTTTTTGAAATGCAAAGTCATGGTCTGCTTGAGGTAAAAAACCCGTCTCAAGTTATGCTAGAAGGCAGGCCGGTAGATGCCTCCGGTTCGGCTGTAGTATGTTCTATGGAAGGAACCCGGCCTCTGATGATTGAGATACAGGCATTGGTAGCGCAGACGAATTTCCAGATGCCGAGAAGGACTACGGTAGGGATTGATTTTAACCGGGTAAATCTATTGATGGCGGTATTGGAGAAACGGGCAGGGATCCATTTGGGAAGCTGCGATGCTTATGTGAATTTAACAGGTGGAATCCGGTTATCAGAACCGGCGGTAGATTTAGGGATCGTTTTGGCTTTAGTATCCAGTTATCGAAACCGCCCGATTGATGCGCATACAGTCAGCTTCGGTGAAGTCGGTTTGGCAGGAGAGATACGGGGAGTCAGTATGGCGGAGCAGCGGGTGAAGGAAGCGGCAAAGCTTGGTTTTACTACCTGTATTTTACCGGCGTCAAATGCGGCAGGCATCACCTCCGACAACGGGATCCGATTGCTGGGAGTATCAAATGTAAAAGAAGTCATCGACTATATTTGATGTCTAAGATTGAGATCGGAACACTGGAATGAAAAAAGAATTGAAAAACACAGATGGAAACGGTGGATCGGTGTTTAAAGCAGAATCGGATGTAGATAAGTTGTCACTAATTGTATGTACAATATATACAAAATAAGAAAATAAACTTTCTTTTATTTTGCCTCTTGACTTATGAATACCTCGGTGATATTATAAGGTTCGTTGACGCAGTAAATCTAAATAGTTTTAAGCGTCTGCACCATGACAACAGAACAATAAGACAACCCTGAAAATTCAAGAGAAGATTCAGAAAAACGGACAGCCG
>CANPZL010000036.1 GCA_947589055.1 uncultured Lachnospiraceae bacterium
CTATGGCATGTGCCTGTTTGATGGACTCTATTTCCTGCAACAGGGCCTGACGTTCCTGCTCCTGACGGAGTTTTAATAATTTCTTTTTTGTCATAAAATTCCACCACCTTTTCTACAGTATAGACGGGAGGATCGGAATTTATTCTTGTTTTGGTTTTTTGTACTGTTTTAAGATTGTACTAGGAATGAAATCTGTAAATTAGATTTTATCAAATAGTAGACAGGAGGAAAGAAAATGGAAGAAGTATATGCGTTTTTGAAGAAATGTCAGGTATATTATCTGGCGACAACAGAGGGCGATCAGCCCAGAGTTCGTCCCTTTGGTACGATTGATTTGTATCAGGGCAGGCTTTATATTCAAACCGGAAAGGTAAAAAAGGTTTCTGCTCAGATGAAGAAAAATCCCAAGATTGAGATCAGCGGCATGGCGGACGGGAAGTGGATCCGGGTAGAAGCGGAAGCAGTGTTAGACGAATCCGTAGAAGCGCAGGAACATATGCTGGCAGCCTATCCCTCTTTGCAGGAGATGTATAAGCCTAACGATGGAAATACGGAAGTATTCTATCTGAAAAATGGGAAAGCACAGATTTGTTCCTTTACGGAGCCGGCAAAGGAAATAAGCTTCTAAACCAAAAATGTAAAAAAATTTTTGAAAAACGCTTTACAAATGTAAAAAAATATTATATAGTAAAGAGGAAGCAGAAAAAGTAATCAGAAAGGAGGACGATATTTTATTTCTTGTTATAGGAATTCTGTTTATGGCGGTAGTGTTTGACCTACAGCGTTATAGGATCCCGAATCTGCTGACTGTAACAGGTATCACGATGGGAATCGTTTGGTCCTGTTACAGAGACGGCTGGAAAGGGGTGCCGGAGACACTTGCCGGAATCGGATTCCCCATAATTCTATTATTTGTTCTGCACCGGCTTCGTATGCTGGGGGCAGGTGATATTAAGCTGTTCGCTGTGATCGGCAGCTTTATCGGGTATTCTGTTTGGAAAGTCATGTTATATTCTTTTATAGCAGGCGGTTGTCTTGCATTGATTCAGATGCTAATTCACCATAGTCTGGTGAGTCGATTGAAGATATTCTGGAAGTATAGTCAAAAGTGTTTTCAGTCTAAAACAATAATTTCCTATGAAAGTGGTTTTGATCAGGGAGATACGAATAATGTCCTGCATTTTTCCGTTGCGGTTTTTTTGGGATTTGGTTGTTGGTTGTTGGAAAGGTGGCTGGCCGGATGAAAAAATATAAGGTACTGCTGGGGGATCCGGAGGAACGCTTTGCGGTAGCCTTGATGAACTATATTAACTGTAGTACGCAGCTTCCATTTCTTGCTATGGCGTTTACCAATCCCGCCGATATAAAAGCCTATTTATCGGAGCATAAGGCGGATCTGCTTGTTATCAGCAGTCTATGGAAGGCATATTGGCGGTCACAGTCAGAGACGATGCAGCCGCTGCTTTGGATTACGGAGGAAAATTATGCCCAGACAGAGAAGGAAGAGGAGCATTTGATCTCGAAGTACAGCACCGGTACGGAATATGTCCGTTGTATGTTAAAGCTGTTAAGCAGGGAACACCCGCTTCCCGGAGTTGGAGCGGGCGGCAGCTGCATCGCTGTTTATTCTCCCGTTGGCAGATGTGGTAAGACCAGACTTTCCCAAGCACTTTGTCAGGGTTGTACCGGTCATGGAATGGAAGGCGGTGGACTTTATCTGGGAATGGAGGAATATGGGAATCCGGATATGGAATACCACAATATGGAGGAGCTGTTGTATTACATAAAGCAGCAGGCACCCAATCTATCTATAAAGCTGAAGACATTAGCGCAGAACATGCAGGGATATGATTATATACCAAGTCCGTTGTCTTATCGGGAGCTTTGGGAATTGGAAAGAGCGGATATTGCTTTTTTGTTGAATGCCATTCGGCAGGAGGGATACTATAGCCTGTTGGTAGCAGACATTGGGGCCGGGAGCCTGATCAGACCGGAGATATTAACGGAATTTGACGGAATCTACCTTCCGTATGTAAGGGATAAGAAAGCGGAAGGAAAAGTATGGGCATTTTGTCAGGTGTTGAAAAATCTGGGATTATGGAAGACACTGTCTGAATATTGCTATCCGATATGCATGGAGGATAGGGAATTTATGCCAGAGGAGGGCCGGGAGCTGGAACAAGACCGGCAGGATGGAAAACTGATCGCATTGAACCAGCTTTATGAAGAAAGGAGGCATTGATGGCTTGGAGGATATATATAGGGAAATCGAGACCAGGGTACAGGAAGAATTCCATATACAGGAGGCCGCACAGGACGAGCAGGTAGGGGAGATGATCGATTCCGTTATTTTGCAGATGGCGGAACAGGAATATATACCGTTAGCAATGAAACTAAGGCTGCGAGAACAGGTATTTCATTCTGTAAGAGGCTATGACTGCTTAGATGAGCTGCTCATGCAAGAGGATATTTCGGAAATTATGATCAATCGTTATGATTCGATTTTCATTGAGCGGAATGGAACAATCCATCGCTGGGGTCATGGATTTTCTTCCGAGGAAAAATATATGGATATTATCCAACAGATCGTTGCCCGCTGTAACCGGATCGTAAATGAAAGCTCGCCTATTGTAGATGCCCGATTAAAGGATGGTTCCAGAGTGAATGTTGTACTGCCACCGGCGGCCTTAGACGGTGCGGTTATGACGATCCGTCGGTTTCCAAAGGAAACTTACAGCTTAGAACAATTAGTCCATATGGGAATGCTTTCTGAGGAAATGCATAAACTGCTGCTTCTTATGGTAAAAAGCAAATACAACATAATGATCTCCGGCGGCACTGGTTCCGGCAAAACCACTTTTTTAAATGCATTGGCAAATACGATTCCAAAGGAGGAGAGAATCATAACGATTGAAGATTCCGCCGAATTACAGATTCGAGAGATTCCGAATCTGGTTAGATTGGAGGTACGGAATGCCAATGTTGAAGGGCAGAATGCCATTCGTATTAAGGATTTGATAAGAACCGCCCTTCGCATGCGGCCGGATCGGATCGTGGTAGGAGAGGTACGGGGAGAGGAAGCATTGGATATGCTTCAGGCAATGAATACCGGGCATAGCGGTTCTTTATCTACCGGCCATGCAAATTCCGCCAGCGATATGTTGTATCGTCTGGAAACGATGGTACTTATGGCAGTGGAAATGCCGCTGTCGGCGATCCGGCAGCAGATTGCTTCGGCGGTTGATATTTTGATCCATCTGGGCAGACATACGAATGGAAGACGAAGGGTACTAGAAATTGTAGAAATAAACGGACTTCAGGAGGGTGAGATTAAGCTGAATCCACTGTACAAGTATCAGGAGGAAAAATCAGAAATGGAAAGCTCATGCGGACAATGGAGACGATTGAAAGGAGTGATTCATGAAGAAAAACTTAAACAGGCAGGTTGTATGGAAGCATATAAGGAACTGCTTAAGGCCTGAATCCCTGATTGGTTTGGGAATAGGAATCGCCGGTTGTCTGATACTTGGATACCTGTTTTATGATTCTTGGCTGGGAGCGGTGGGCCTTTCTCCGCTCGTTGTTATCGTGAAACGGTATTACAGGAAATGGAGCCTTAGAAGGCGGCGGCAGGAGCTGTTATCGGAATTTAAAGAGCTGTTATATACATTGTCAGCAAATTTAAAAACCGGATATTCGATTGAGAATGCATGGATCAATGCAGGGAAAGATTTACGTCTCTTATATCCCCAAGGCAGTATTCTTGCAGAAGAAGCAGAGCTGGCTGCCGCCCAACTGAAATTAAATGTACCGATTGAAAAGGCAATCTATCATTTCGCAAAACGTTGTGATGAGGAAGTAATCTATCGCTTTGCAAGCGTGGTAGAAACCGCAAAACGAAGCGGAGGGAATCTGGTTCATATGCTGGATAAAACGATTCATGTAATCACGGAGAAAATAGAAGTGGATCAGGAAATACAGACGATATTATCCGGTAAGAAAATGGAACAAAGAATCATGTGTGTCATGCCGGTTGGAATGCTGTTGTATCTGAAACTGACGAATCCGTCTTATTTGGAAATCATGTATCATAATTGGCTCGGAATATGGATCATGTCAGTATGCATGATCGGGACTGGACTTGCTGTCTGGTGGGGAAACCGCATTGTAGAAATCGAGGTATAGATGGAAATACTTGCAGCCATTTTGTTTCAACATTTAAGAAAGCTGGGAATTCTCCGGATAGAAAAAGTAGAAAGGGATTTACACCGGCTTTATCAGGAAAACAGAGAACAAACACAAGAGAGGGTCCGGCAGTATTATATCCGGATATTAAAGCAAATGCTTTGGGTGCTGCTGGTCATGATTAGTCTTTGCGGTATATGGATCCTTTGGAGTAAAGCGGGGGATTCTGAAAATTTATCGTTGATACGGGAGGATTATGGTGGTGAAGAAAGCACCTGTACGTTGGAATATTGGAGAGAGGAAACAGAGAAAAAAGAGCTTACAGTTACAGTGGAACCGGTTCGTTACCGGGAAGAAGAATTAAACCGGCGGTTCCAGGAGGGGTTTTCCTATTTAGAAGGAGAGATGCTTGGTGAAAATAAGTCGCTGGAACAGATACAGGATTCCATGAATCTTTTAACCAATATACCGGATAGCGGTTTATCCGTAAAATGGTACAGTGATGATTATACGCTGATCGATGAACAGGGAATCGTCAACAATGTGGGATTGCCGGAAGCAAGAACGGTATGGCTTCAGTTAGAATTAAGCTATGAAGACACGGTTCAGACCAGAGAATATGAAGTGGTGATCCAACCGAAACATCTTACGGAAGAAGAGATGGAGAAAGAACAATTACAACAAGCGATTGAAAAGCTTCTACGGGAATCCGAGTATGAAAAACAGGTATCTTTACCGGCAGAGATACAGGGAATCCATTTGGCAGAAAAGAAAAATGAAAAGGTAAGGGTATTAGCTATAATACTGCTTTGCGTCGGGGTTCTTGGAATGCTTTGGTTCCGGCAAAAGGAGGAACTGCAACAGAGATTAAACAGACAGAAAGCGGACTTCCAAAGAAGCTATCCGTATTTGGTAAATCAACTTGTTTTGTATGTGAATGCAGGAGCGACCCTGCAAGATGCTTTTGAACGTATCTTACAACCGTATGAGGACGGAAAAAGGAAACCGGATTCGTTATACAAGGTATTGAAGATTATGAAAAATGAAATGCATTCCGGCGTTTCAAGGGAACAGGCGTATATTCGGTTAGGAAAACGGATCGGGCTGCCGGAGTATTTAAAGCTTACTTCTCTTTTCGTGCAGCAAAGCCAAAAGGGGAGCGGCGGCCTTACGCTTCAGTTGGAGCAAGCGGAGCGGGAAGCGTTTGAACACAGAAAAGAATGGGCGAAGCGATTAGGAGAGAAGGCAGGCACGAAGCTTTTGTTCCCGATGATTCTTCTCATGTTGATTTCTATGGTTATTGTCTTGTGTCCGACACTTCTTCAATTTTACAACTAGCATTTCAAAATAGATAAGCAATGGTTAAGAATTAAAACAGCATTTGTTATAGGAGGAAAAAATATGGAAGAAATAAAAGATTTTTGGATGGGAGAGCATGCGGAAGACGGTATGGGCGTCGTGGAAGTATTGCTGATTATTGTAGTATTGATTGGGCTAGTTATTATATTTCAGAAGCAGATCACACAGCTGGTAAATAAGATATGGAAATCCATTAACAAAGATGCCTCCAGTGTTTATAAATAATGGGAAAGCTATGAAAAACAAAAGCAATCGGGGACAGATCACCATATTTATCTGTGCAGCGGTTTGCGTATTTCTGGTCCTGCTCGTTGCTATATTTCAAGGTATCCGTACATGGGAAGGAAGAGCGAAAAGCGGACAGGCAGTAGCAGCTGCGGCAGACAGCTTAAAAGGGGATTTTCAGCCGGAGCTGTTTCGACGGTATCATCTTTTGGCATTGGATAAAACCTATTATGGCAGAGGGGAAGGGTATTTAGAAGAACGGGTAAAGGAGTATTTAGAGTATACCTTAAACCCGATGCAGGGACTTTACTGTTTCCAAATAGAGGATGTTATGCTGGAGGATAGCAAAAGTCTAACAGATAATGAGCTTTGGGGAATGCGGCAGCAGATACGGGAGTATATGGAACAAAAACTTCCCATCAACGTATTGGAGCAGGTACAGGAACGATTGGAAAAGATTCATACGCAAGAGGATAGCTCCTTGTTGGAGACTGAGTATACAGACAGTGTATCCCAAACGGAAGATTCGAGTGACGGGATTGGTAATCCGACAAAAGAACAGCTCCGCTTGTCCGGTCTGGAAGAGATTTTACAAAATCAGGAAATGGAAGACGGGAAAGAATGGACGCTTGAGGATCTGATGGAATTGAATCTGGGAGGGCAGGAACAATTAAACGATCCGAAGGAAACATTGGAAGCCTTGATAAAGACGGATATTCTGCGTCTGGTTATTCCGGATCAGGCAATGTCTGTTTCAAGGGAATCACTCTTGACAGCGGATTTGCCTTCTGCTGCAATGGATAGAAATTCGGAAGCGGCACTGTGGTATGAAGAAACGAAAATCAGTTGCACATCAGATCTTACTGCATTATTATCACAAGATACTGCCGGCAGTCTGGATAATGATACTTTGACAAAGGAAGAACTATATGGAATCGCATATGCGCTGGATTCTTTTTCCTGTTTTGGAAAAGTGGGAACGGAGGCGGATTTTCATGCATTTACATATGAAATCGAATATATGATCGCAGGACAAGGTTCCGATTATGAGAATCTGAGCCAAGTCGCAGAGGAGCTTTGTCTGATCCGGTTTCTCCCAAATGCCGCTTATGCATTTACGGATTCTGACATGAAGGATACGGCGCTGCTGGTTTCTACCTTGCTTCTGGCACCGGTCGGTATGGCTGGCGCTGCCAAACCGGTTTCCTATGTATTTCTTGCCTGCTGGGCCTATGCGGAGAGTATCTTAGATGTCCGGTGTTTATTTCAGGGCGGCGCAGTTCCTTTTATAAAGACGAAAGATACATGGCAGTTATCTCTGAACCAGATAAAAAACATAGCAAGTAAGGAGGGAAACGGATGTGCAAGGGAGGAAGGACTAAGTTATGAAGATTATTTAGTGTTTTTACTGGCGGCGGCTCCGGATCAGGTGCTGAAATATTATCGAATGCTGGATATTATACAACTAAATCTTAAAGAGGAAGAACCGCAGTTTCAGATTAGTAATTGTATCTGTGACTTTCGTTTGGAAGTGAAACTGCGTGAAAATCATAATCACTGGTTTATAGAGGAACAGGAAGGCTATCTGCCGGAATGAAAGGAGGTGCTTTGAAATGCATACTTATTTGTCATATGTTCCGAGGATAAGAAGCGGCCGGAAAGAACATTCAAATTTCTTTTCTCATATAGGTTCTGTATATAGAAAACCAATATCAAAAAATAAAAAATCAGTCGCTCACGATAACAAGACTCCAACCAAAATAAGAATGATGGATGCTTTTCTTTTAACTCTGATGTTTCATGGTTGTCATTTTTATCTAAGGAAAGCCCCCAAATGCAATAAGTATGCAGTTCAAAGCACCTCTGCAAAGGGCAGGGAGAATGGTAATTCCGGTTCCGCTACGGTGGAGGCAGTCTGTATCATGCCGCTTTTGATCTTTGCCTTTTGGGCATTTTATTCCATTGGACAGCTGTATATTCTGGAAAATCAGGTGTATCAGGCGGCAATAAATACCGCAGGCGGCTTGGCAGAATATGCATATCTGACCGAGCGGAATGAGCAGTTAAGTGACCAAGAGGATTCGGAAGCGATAAGCTTGCAGCTGTTGGGAACCGAAATAGCAGAAACGAAATTCCGATCTTATCTGGAGGAGCGGAGGCGGATAGAACGTTATGTTATAAACGGAATTGGAGGTTTTCAATTTGCAGATGTCCAAATTCCGGATACAGAAGGCTTTATATGTTTTCAGATTCAATACCGGGTGCGGATACCCGTACCGTTTTTGGCGAATCTGACAATGCCGCTTTCTGTCCAGATTCGCCAAAAGGCATTTACTGGCTATCGGAATGGAGATGGGCAGGAACAGGAGGTATATGTATATGTAGCGGAGTACAGTACGGTGTACCATGTATCCCGGAATTGCACCCATTTAAGACTGACGATCATTCCGGTCACGGAGGCGGTCTTGAAAACGGGTTATTCAAACTTAAGTCCTTGTGAGCTTTGTGGCTCTGAAAAAGCAAATCTTTATTTTGTTACGGAGACCGGAGACAGATACCATACGTCGGATCGGTGTACCGGATTAAAACGAACCGTTCGCCGGGTGAAGCTTAAGGAGTTAAACGGATATGCCCCTTGCAGTCGGTGCGGCGGGGATCGGTCATAGAAAGGAGCGAAAAACAGATAGTGCAATATGCAAAAAAAATATGGTTGAAAGAAAAAAATCGTGGGAGTGCAGTCATAGAGGTCACGCTGCTCATGCCACTGATACTTCTGATAATGACAGTACTGTTGACGATGCTGCTGGGCGGTTTAAAACAGGCTGAGGTTCACTCTGGTTTGATGTGCTATAGTCTTTCAAATGAGCAATCATTAAATTACCCGGAAATAGAAGTATCCAATAAAGCCGATAAAGTGATTTATACACAAATGGCGGGGCTTACTTTGATTCCGGGGTACGAGATGCTTTCAAAAGAACAACAGGTCGCAAGGGTATCTCATGTAGAGGAGCATTTAAGGAGGTGGCAGCTGCTTGGAAACATTGCTTCGGAGGGAGGGCTTTCACCAGTATGTAATCTTTCAGATCAGCCACAGTAATATGGATGACTTTGTGCTTAATATGCTGGCACGTTATCAGGGAGAAGGACTTCTGCCGATTGAATTGCAGTGCAGAGACGGAGGAATTCAGATTGGTTATGAGATAAGCGGCGGAGCTTCTCTTTCCCAGACTTTTCTGGAAAAGGAAATGGACAAGGAGCTTATAAAGGCTTTGTTTGAATCGCTTTGGCAATGCTGCGGGGAACTAAGGGAATATCTTTTGCCGGTGGAAGGGCTTTTGCTGCGGCCGGAACAGGTTTATTATTTTCCGGGGAAAAAACAGTTTCATTTTTGTTATCTGCCGGAGAATTCGGAATCATTTTCACAGGCGGTATTAACACTGGTTGAATTCTGTATGCAGAAGATAAAACAGGGGGATTCAGAATCCTTGTTGTTTGTTCATGGCTTTTATCGTCTGATACGGGAGGAGGCTTCGGAGGAGGAAATAAAAAACTATCTGACTGCGTTTTTCTCCTCACCGGAAGCTGTTTTGCCCTGCCATACAAAAGAAGAATTAGAAGAAAAAGAAGAACCGGTAAAGCCTCATGAAAATTCCACGTTTTTGTGGTGGGTTTGTGGCGGACTGGCAGTGCTTTGCCTGATGCTTTCTGTCATATTTGCTGTCCGGTTCTTTGCAGTTACCCATAGTGATCGTGATATGAAAATCTGCGTGATACTAGGCGCTGTCATGCTTATATTTTTGTACAGTATGAAAAGCAGCAGACCGAAAAGAATGATCGGGAAGGTATCCTTAAATATACCGGATAAACAAGAAGATTCCATAATCCGGGAAGTGAACGAGGACAGTCAGCCGATGATTGAATTGGAATATTTACCGGAAACGGATATAGAGGATTTGGGAGAGACTAGGGTTTTAAACGGTCCGGCTGAAAAAAGCGGCAGCTGGGTATTGGAAGGCCTCCGAACAGATATACCGGATATATGGCTGCTTCGGCTTCCGGGAATCATAGGAAGGAAAAGCAGTGAGGTTGATTATCCGTTACCGGATAAAGGGGTAAGCAGAAGACATTTGCTGATTTTTCTAAGCGGTGAAGAACTTTATGCAGAGGATTTGTCGTCTACAAATGGTACTTTTTTGAATGGGGAACGGCTAAAGGCAGAAACTCCGGTTCGGCTTTCACAGGAGGACCGGATCGCAATAGGACATTTGGAATATCGGGTGTCGCACAGATGATCTGCCAAGCGGCTGAACGAGGAAATGCCTTGTACCGGCAAAAAACCGGCACAAGGCATTCCGAATCGTTTACTGCTTAGTTGAGGGGAAGCCCGTCTGCCCACTCCATAACATCCTCGGCAGATGCATCGGCGGAAAAGCGGCGTCCGTCAAGCCATGTGGCTTCGCTGGTGGCGGATCTTAAAGCCGAATCGCTGCTGCCGAATCCGCTGCTTGCAGATGTACAGAATGCGACTAAGGTTTTACCGGAGAAATCATAGCTCTCGATAAAGGTGCTCATGATCCGTGGCGCTTCGCCCCACCAGATAGGATAACCGATGAACACTATATCGTACTGTTCCATATTTTCCACGGAACCGGAAATTCCGGGTCGGGCGCTGGGGTCGTTCATTTCAACCGATGAACGACTCTCGGAATTATTGTAGTCCAGATCTTCATCTGTATAAGGCTGCTCCGGGGTTATTTCATAGAGGTCTGCACCAAGCCCGTCAGCCAGTTTTTCTGCCACGCCCTCCGTATGGTTTGTTGCGGAAAAGTAAGCGACAAGGATTTTGTTTTCTTCCGGTTCATTGTCCGGTTCTGTTGAAGAAGCCGCATTGGACTCTGAATCAGCTACACGGTTTGGCTGTTCGCTTTCATTTTCTGCTTCGGAAGGTATTGCAGAGTGATCTGAAACATCATTCTGCAAAGAGTCGATATTACCGCCATTTTCAGTCGATGCCTTGCCGCTTGTACAGGCGGCAAGGGATAGCACCATAATGACTGCAAGTAAAATCACTGTAATCTTTTTCATTTTTTCAAACCTCCATATGCTTATCCTCAACCGGCTCCGTCTCACTCCAAACGTCCTTTGCCAGTCGGAAAACCGCCCATGCCTTTGGCCAGCCAACATAAAAACCCACGTGGGTGATAATAGCGGCGATTTCCGCACGGGCGACACCGTGCGCTTTTGCATTTTCTAGGTGGTATACCAGTGAAGAATCTGTGATCCCGGAGGACATCAGCGCTACCACGGTAAGAATACACCGGGTCTTTAAGTCAATGTCGGAATTGTTCCAGTTTTCGCCAAAGAGAATATCATCGTTGAAATGAGCGAAATCCGGGGCAAAACTCCCAAGCTGATCTCTGCCAGCAGTCTGAATAATCTTTTCCATTTTGTTTCCTCCTTTTTATACTACGTTTCCGGCCTTTTGTTTTCCATTCTGTGCCATCACGCCGACGAGGGCATGCGGAACATACAGTTCTTCCAGATAGTCGATTTCGTCCTTCGTCAATTCCAGCTCTACAGCGTGGGCGGCACCCTCTACATGGGAAAACTTTGTCGCACCTACTACCGGTGCGGTTGTTTTTGTAAGAAGCCAGGCTAAGGAGATTTCCGTCATGGAAACTCCACATTTGTCTGCCAGTTCTGCTACACGGGCGATGATCCTGCTGTCAGCTTCCGCTGTAGTGTCGTATTTGAACTTTGCGTAGGTATCCTGTTCTAAACGCTTGGAAGTTTCACCGGGACGCTTCGAGAGCCGGCCGCCGGCTAGGGCGCTGTATGGTGTCATGGCGATATTTTGATCCGCACAGAAGGGAGCCATTTCCCGTTCTTCCTCACGAGCGATCAGGTTGTAATGCCCCTGAACGGACACGAACTCCGTCAGACCGTTTTCCCTTGCATAGAAATTGGCTTTGGCAAGCTGCCAGGCGAAACAGTTGGAAATACCGATATATCTGGTCTTGCCGGCTTTGACAGCATTGTGCAGTCCTTCCATGATCTCTTCCATTGGTGTGTGGTAGTCCCACATATGATAGATATAGAGGTCGACATAATCCAATCCGAGGTTTTTAAGGCTCTGATTCAGAGAATTTTCGATATGCTTCTGGCCATTGACGCCTGTATCGATCTCGTCCTGCGTCCGGGGTGTGAATTTAGTAGCGATACAAACATCGTCCCGCTTGGCAAAGTCCCGCAGCGCTTTTCCCACGTACTGTTCGCTGGTTCCGTTCTGATAGGCGATGGCGGTATCGAAAAAGTTGATTCCAAGTTCCAGACCGTGTTTGATGATTTCCCTTGTCTGTGTCTCGTCTACTGTCCAGCTGTGCTGCCCCGTAGCTGCATTGCCAAAGCCCATACAGCCCATACAGATACGGGAAACGGTCAGATCGGATTTGCCGAGTTTTGTGTACTTCATTGCTTACACCTCCGAAAGAATTGTTTCCGCCCATACTTTCAGGCTGGCTGCTGTCTGCCTTCCGTTCAACAGCTTTCCCTCTATAATGATGGTATCTGCGGCAACGGATGGTTTCAGTTCCGCCGCAGTTTTTCCGAATCCGCTGCCGCCGGAGGTGGCAAACAGCACGATTTTCTTGCCGGAAAAATCGTAGCTCTCCAAAAAAGTATTGACAATGTTGGGCGCTATTCCCCACCAAATGGGGAAGCCTAATAGGATTGTGTCGTATGCGGCAATATTGGCATCGTGATCCGCTAACACGGGACGGCTGCTTTTATCGCTCATTTCGACGGAACTACGGGATTTTTTGTTCATCCAGTTAAGGTCGGCCTTTGTGTACGGAACTGCGGGTTTGATTTCATAGAGGTCAGCATCCGCCGCCTGCGCTAGCTCCTTTGCGGCATGTTCCGTAATTCCGCTGGCACTGAAATACGCTACTAATGGTTTACTCATGCTTCTTCACTCCTTTTATTAGCAGATGTTTATAAACTATTTCTGAAAATATCCACGATCTCATCATGGTTAAGTGCTTTATAACCGTCTGTCAGGACGATGGTGCTTTGCGTCAAACCTTCCAGCATTTCTTCATTGGCGCCAAGCTCTGTGATGTTCATAACAAGACCAAGCTCCTTCATCCAACATTCCATAGCGGTCAAACCTTCATTCGCAGCCTGCTCATCCGACTTGCCGGAGGTGTCTATATCCCAGACATTCTTTGCAAACCGCACAAACTTAGCCAAACCATAAGGCATAATGTGACGGTAGTAGGGCAGAGAAACCGCTGCCAGCGTCATGCCATGCGTCGCATCCGTATATGCGCCGACCGCCTGCCCCAGCATATGAACCATCCAGTCGGTGGATTTCCCTCTGGAAACAAGGGTGTTCAACGCCCATGTAGCAGTCCACATCAGATTACTTCTGGCTTCGTAGTTCTGGGGATCTTTGTTAGCAATACGACTGGAATGGATCACGCTGCGCATCAGGCCCTCGCTGATATAATCGCTGGTATTGTCGTCTTCGCCGGAAAAATACTGCTCGCAGATATGATTGAAAATATCATAAATACCGGCAACCATCTGGTAGTGAGGAAGCGTCAACGTGTATTTTGGATTCAGGATAGAAAATTTCGGCATAATGTTTTCGTCTGCAAAGACATGACCGATTTTCATTTTTGTCTCACGGTTTGTAATGACTGCACCGGCATTCATTTCGGAACCGGTTCCTACCATTGTCAGTACGCAGCCCACAGGAACGATTTTGCAGGTGGGTTCTTCAAAACGCAGATAATATTTCTCCCACGGATCTTCGTTGCAGTTTATAGATACGGAAACTGCTTTTGCATAATCGCATACAGAGCCACCGCCTACAGCTAAAAGCAGATCTGCCTGATGGTTTCTTGCGATTGTAATGCCTTCGTACAGCTTTTCAAGCGTGGGATTCGGCATAACGCCGGAAATCTCCGCTACATTTTTGCCGTTTGCCTCCAAAATTTTCGTTACTTCATCATAGATACCGTTCTTTTTTACAGAACCGTTGCCATAGATCAGCACCACATTTTTACCGTACTTTGGAAGCTCCGTGTTTAGATACGGAAGAGAATCATCGCCAAAATAGAGTTTTGTGGGGTTACAATAAACAAAATTTCCTAACATAGTAAAGCCTCCTTTATAAAGATTTTCCAAGCCGGTAGGCGTCTTCCATATGGTGGCTGCTTTGCGTCATAGACGGGGTTCCGCAGCCGGTTCCTAAAATCTGCCCACAGTCGGTAAAATTCATGTACCGGCACAGCTTCTTGTAATGTTCTGACAAGTAAGGCATCACATCCGCATTAGAATCCCATGCGGCGGCGATTAAAACGGTTTTCAAGTGTTTTGCAGATAGCTTCGTGGTGTAGCTGTAAAAGCGGTCAATAACCATTTTAAGCTGCGCTGACATTCCGAAGTAGTAGACAGGTGTGACAAATACCGCCATATCCGCAGCGAGCAGAGCGTCTCGGATTTGTTGTATGTCGTCTTTTTGTATACATGGTCCGTTCATACCGCAATGTTCACAGCCAAGACAGGGGTGGATATTCATGTGTGCCGCATCCATCTCAATGATAGTATGCCCGGCTTCCTTTGCACCGTTTATAAACTGTTCCGCCAGCAGATTTGAGGAACCCATTTTGTGCGGGCTGCCTTTGATGATGATAATCTTCATATTCCGCCTCCTAATAACTTTCTTACGCAATTATAGGTAATCTCATATATCGTCATAAATACATAATTGACACCTGCCTGCTCCATCGCTGCCCGCTGCTTTTCGGTAACGAAGGTATAGGGATAGATACCAAACATGAACGGGAAAAAAGTGTAAATAAAATCCTGTTTCTGTGCAACCGTCATATCCGGAAAATACTGCTGGAGGCAGGCCATAACCGTTTGAATGGATTCTCCATATGCAACCTTGAACGCCGCCAGATGTTCCGGACGGCTGCCGGTTTCCATGTCGTAGTGATTCATGGACAGGATTTTAAGAAGCTGGGCACGTTCTTCCAAAGAATGTGCCATCATATGGGCAAATTCGTCTTTTGTCATTGTACCGACCTGTTCCATTGTCTGTTTCAGTGATGCGATCCACAATTCGTACTCCCGTTTCAGCAGTGCTAAAAAAATCTCTTCCTTCGTCTGAAAGTAGTTGTAAATGGAAGTGCGTGTGAAGCTGGTTACGCTCCCGATTTCCTTTATGGTGATTTCCTTAAAACTCATGGTCTGGTAGAGCTTTTCACAGGCATTGATGATCTCTTCTTTGCGGGCCTCTGTCAGCTCCGGTGATCCTTTTGGCATGTTATATCCTCCTTATTTTCCGGCGTTTTTAAAAGACAGGCATTTGCCGATTACATCGCCTGTTTGCAAATACTGGCAGAAACTTGTCAATATGTTCTGACACAATGTCAGCATAACACCATTCTGACACTATGTCAATATTATTTGGAAATTTTTTTGCCGATTTGGGAACAATTTTTTCACGGGATAGGAATCCGTGTTTGGTATGGTATCGGATTCGATGTCATATCTATTGTAGTTCTACAGTATACCGTTGCTTTTATTTGCCCTTTCCGTTATAATAATGTAGGATATTTTTATAGAGGAAACGGAAAGAAATCCGATAAAAGACAAGGTCGTGATTTCTGATATAAAAGGAGATAGAACCATGAAGATCAATATTTATTATGGTGGACGGGGATTGATCGAGGATCCTACATTATATGTGATAGGAAAATTAACAGAGGTGTTAGAAGAGCTTCGTGTAGATGTTCGCCGCTATAATCTGTATGAAGAAAAAAATGTGATCGCAACTCTGCCTGCTACTTTAAAAGATGCGGACGGTGTTATTCTTGCGGTCTCTCTGGAATGGTTCGGGATTGGCGGCTATATGCAGCAATTTCTGGATATGTGCTGGCTATATGGAAATAAAGAAAAAATCAAATCCATATATATGCTGCCGGTGGTTATGGCGACTACCTATGGGGAACGGGACGCAGAATTGACTCTGATTAAATGCTGGGAAACGCTGGGCGGTATTCCCATGAACGGGCTGGCGGCATATGTGGAAAATCATACGGATTTTGAAATGTCTTCCGTGTATCGGGGAATCATAGAAAAGAAGGCGGAGGATCTGTATCGGGCAATCAATCAGACCATGCCGATTCTTCCGAACAGTAATGTAGCGGTAAAGAAGAATATTTCCCGGACAAAGACTATCGATCTGACGCCGCAGGAAAGTGAACAGCTATCCAGATTTGTTTCGGATGATGCTTATGTGAAGAAGCAGAAGCAGGATATAGAAGAACTGTCGGCAATGTTTAAGACCATGCTTGGGGATACAAGCCCGGAGCCGGAGGAAAAGGAAGGAGAATTTATCCGGGAATTTCGGACGAATTTCTATCCGGAGGCGGATTTCCGTGCTAAATATATTATTATCATTCCGGATCGGGAATCGACGCTCTCCATTGATGTGACGCCCGATAGTGTAAAATGCTGGTACAGTGACGATACGGAAGCCGATGTGGTGATGAAGGCGGAGACAAAGGTATTAAAAGCGATTATTAGTGGTAAGAATACCTTTCAAAGGGCGTTTATGGCAGGAGAGATTACTGCAAAAGGGAATTTTAAAACATTACGCACGCTGGATCAGATTTTTCGGTTTCGGTACTAGGATAATGAGGCAGTGAAACAAGACAGCTGCAAGGTGGGAAGTGAAGCATATGTCGTATATGGCATTATACCGAAAATGGCGGCCTGATACGTTTGAGGAGGTCAAAGGACAAGAGCATATCGTAACAACGCTGCGAAACCAGCTTACCCATGACCGGATTGGACATGCCTATTTATTTTGCGGAACCAGAGGAACCGGAAAGACTACGGTTGCCAAGCTGTTTGCCAAAGCAGTAAATTGCGAACATCCTGTAAACGGAAGCCCCTGCGGGCATTGCCCAAGCTGTCAGTCGATCGGAGAGGGAAGCTCCATGAATGTGATTGAGATTGATGCGGCTTCTAACAACGGTGTTGATAATATCCGTGAGATTCGGAACGAGGTTCAGTATTCTCCGACAGAGGGAAGATATAAGGTATATATTATTGATGAGGTTCATATGCTCTCTATTGGAGCCTTTAACGCTTTATTGAAAACCTTAGAAGAACCGCCGGAATATGTGATTTTTATTTTGGCAACAACGGAAGCTCACAAGATTCCGATCACGATAGCTTCCCGGTGCCAGAGATATGATTTCCGCAGAATTACTATGGATACCATTTCTAAGCGGCTTTCAGATTTAATGGAGCGGGAAGGCCAGCCGGCAGAACAAAAGGCATTGGACTATATTGCTAAGGTGGCGGACGGTTCCATGCGTGATGCCCTGAGCCTGCTGGATCAGTGTATTGCCTTTTATCTGGGGGAGACTCTGACTTATGAAAAATGTCTGGACGTACTGGGAGCGGTAGATACAGAGGTTTTTATCCGGCTGTTAGAGGCAGTAGAGGAAAAGAACGTAACAAAGGCAGTGGATTTGATCGATGAGGTGATCTGGCAGGGACGGGAGATCGGACAGTTTATCACGGATTTCACATGGTTTATGCGAAATCTTCTGTTGTTAAAGAGTTCAAAGGACAGTGCCTCCAAGCTGGATTTTTCCAAAGAAAATCTGGCCGCTATGGAACAGATAGCGGATAAGCTTTCACTGAATTCCCTGATGCGGTATATCCGTATTTTTTCGGAGCTGTCCAATCAGATAAAATATGCCAGCCAGAAGCGGGTGGTATTAGAGCTGGCAGTGATTAAACTTTGCGTGCCGGAAATGGAGCAGGATAATGCATCCATTTTGCAGCGGCTGGATGATTTGTCCCGAAGGGTAGACGCCTGTATGGAGATGGAACGGGAGCGGCCGGCAGTACTTCGGCAGGAGAAGATCGTTCAAAACGAACCGGAAAAAGAAAATACCCTTGAAGCGCTAAAGAAGGCACTGCCTGAGGCAACCGTACAGGAGCTTCAGGAGATTGCATCACACCGGGGACAGGTCTATGAAAGATTAGAGCCTTCTTTAAGCGCATTGCTTAGAATGTCGGACTTAAGAATCGACCAGAAGCATAAAAGTATCGTGATTATTTTAGATGAAACCAATCAGGGGATATTAAATAACGAAGATGACCGAAAAGCGGTTGAGGACGCCTTTTCTCAGGTGATGCAGAAACAGATACCTGTGGAGTTCCGAAAGAAAAGCGGGAGTTCTTCCGGACAACAGGAACTGGTTCGCATGGATATATTTAAAGAAAACAATATTCCAGTGGAATATGATGATAATTAGGAGGAAAAAATATGGCAAAACGAGGCGGTGGGTTTCCCGGAGGCATGATGCCGGGAAATATGAATAATCTGATGAAGCAGGCACAAAAAATGCAGAAGCAGATGGAGGAGGCAACAAAAGCATTAGAAGAAAAGACCTATGAGGCCACAGCCGGCGGCGGAGTGGTAAAAGTGACCGTTAGCGGCAAAAAGGAAATCGTCGGAATCGAGCTGGATGAGGAAGTCGTGGATAAGGATGATATTGAAATGCTTCAGGATCTGATTATGGCGGCGGCCAATGAAGCATTGCGGGCGCAGGAGGAGGATTCTAACAAGGAGATGTCCAAGATTACGGGCAATATGGGTGGAATGGGAGGCTTTCCCTTCTGATCATGAATTACTATAGTAAAGAAATCAGTGAACTAATCGAACAGCTTTCCCGATTGCCTGGTATTGGTGGAAAATCAGCCCAGCGGCTGGCGTTTCACATTATTGATATGCCGGTAGAGCAGGTAGAAAAGCTGGCAGATACCATTCAGAATACCCGCAGGAATGTTAGATACTGCAAATCCTGTTTTACCCTGACGGATAAGGACATCTGCCCCATCTGTGCATCCGCCGGAAGAGATCACAGAATGATCATGGTAGTAGAGGATACCAGGGATCTGGCAGCTTATGAGCGGACCGGCCGTTATGAGGGTGTGTATCATGTCCTGCATGGAGCCTTAGACCCGGCATTGGGGAAGGGGCCGGAGGATATTAAGCTCAAGGAGCTTTTAAAACGATTGCAGACGGAAAATGTGGAGGAACTGATCATTGCAACGAATTCAGATGTTCCGGGGGAGGCAACTGCAATGTATATCAGTAAGCTGGTAAAGCCCTCCGGTATCAAGGTGAGCCGGATTGCAAGCGGGGTTCCGATTGGAGGAGAATTGGAATGTATTGATGAAGTAACGCTGCTTCGTGCTTTAGAAGGCAGGGTTTACCTATAAAAAACGTAAGAAAGTGAAGGTGATAGTATGAAAAGAATCGGTATGTTGACCAGCGGCGGTGACTGCCAAGCGTTAAACGCAACAATGCGCGGTGTGGTAAAAGGGTTATACGGTTCCTTCAAGGAGGTTGAGATCTACGGCTTTTTAGAAGGCTATAAGGGATTGATGTATGGAAATTACAAACTGTTAAAGGCAGAGGACTTTTCCGGAATCCTAACAAAAGGCGGAACGATCTTAGGAAGCTCCAGACAGCCATTTAAGCTGATGCGGGAACCGGATGCTAACGGCTTGGATAAGGTTAAGGCAATGAAGGATACGTATAAAAAGCTGAAGCTGGATTGTCTGGTAGTATTAGGCGGAAACGGTTCCCAGAAAACAGCAAATCTATTAAGTGAGGAAGGTCTGAATGTAATCGGGCTGCCGAAAACCATTGACAATGACCTGTGGGGAACGGATATGACCTTTGGTTTTCAAAGTGCGGTAGATATTGCAACGGATGCGATTGATTGTATTCATACTACCGCCGCATCACACGGAAGGGTATTTATCGTAGAGATCATGGGCCATAAGGTGGGCTGGATCACGTTATATGCCGGTATTGCCGGCGGGGCAGATATTATCCTGATTCCGGAGATTCCATATGATATTAAGAATGTATGTAAGGCATTGGATAGACGGACGAAGCAGGGAAAACGGTTTTCCATTCTGGCAGTTGCAGAAGGGGCTATCTCAAAGGAGGTAGCATCGCTTCCGAAAAAAGAAAGAAAAGCGTTGTTAGAAAATTCTAAATATCCTTCGGTTGCTTATGAAATTGCAGACCAGATAAAGGCATATAACGGACAAGAGGTGCGGGTAACGGTTCCCGGACATACTCAGCGAGGGGGAAGCCCGTGTCCGTATGACCGGGTGCTTTCCAGCCGGTTTGGCGCAAAGGCAGCAGAATTGATCAAAAAGGAAAAATACGGAGAACTGGTAGTATTAAAGAATAATGAGGTAACCTCGATTCCTTTATCAGAATCCGCAGGAAAATTAAAATATGTTTCTGCAAAGGACAGTATCGTACAGAATGCAAGAATGCTTGGTATTTCCTTTGGTGATGAATAGAACCCGGAAATCTTTTAGGAAGCACCTATAAGGTGCTTCTTCTTTGCCGGGCGGACAAGCAACAAACCCTATCCAATGCATACAATATCAATATATTGTCTGAAAATGTCAGCCGGAATCCGGCGGCAGGGAGGTAGGTTTGAATATGAGCAGCTTCAGTGATTATTTGGAACAGGCAGCTCGAAGCCCTTTTCCGAAGGAATTAAATTTAGAGAAATTGGAATTATCAGAAGAGGATATTGCCAGGGATTATGAAAAAATGAAACGTATGTATCCCAGAGAGGCAAGGTTTGTAGCGGCCATTGTGGAAGACCTTTGCGACCAGTTAGAGTACGAGGGAAGTCCAATGTTTGATGAACAGCCGGATTCCGTAACAATGTATCGGATGGCGGAAGAGGTATATGTTCGAATGAAAGGGAAAGAGGACGGTCCGCCGAAGCCGGACTGCCCTTTGATGCAGCTTAGCATGATCTTGATCTGTAATGAATTTCATGTCCGCAGATGCCGGTATCATCAGAGAAAACGCAGATTCTGGTAAATGCAGTATGATTTTGGTGAAAACCAAAGGTGCAGGATAAGATCCGAAATGGCAGGAGTAACACCATGATAAAAAAAATCATCATAAGGATTCTTGTTTTGACAGTCGTGTTTGTCATGACAGTATTCTTTGTTAATAAATGGAATAATGCAGGAATGGATGAGGTGGCAGCAGAAATGGATCAGCCAACTCTGCCTTTGATCTATATGGAGGCAGGGGAGGAGGAAATAAACTGTCTGCATGGCTACACCTCATCCATTGATGTTGCCTTGTTTCATGATTCGGTTACGCCATTAAATGCAGATCAGACGGTGCAGTTTCGGATAGAGGATATGGGAAGCGGGATCCGATCAGTTGGCTATGAGGTTCGCAGCGTGGATGGCGGCTCTTTGATCGAAAATGGCGGTGTGGACGAGTTAGAGCGGAACAGCGGTTCCTTTTATGCCTCGACAACACTTCGAATGAATCTGACCGAGCTGGAAGAATATGCCTTCATTATCCGTTTGACTTTGGAGGATGGACGAGAGGTGGAGTATTATACCCGTCTGATCCCCTCTGACCAGCTTCATACCAAAGAATATCTGCAATTTGTCCGGAATTTCCATGAGGCAACATTCAATAAGGATACCAGAGTTGCCATTGTACCTTATATTGAGCCAAATGACAGTGGGGAAAATGAAAACCTTTCGCATATTGATATTCATTCTAATTTTGAAACCGTTACTTGGGCGGGACTTACGGTTATGAGGATTTCACAGATGATTCCTACGATCAAAGATATGGACAGTAAGAATGCGACGGTAGAATTAAAATATGTAGCGATTTCTGGTGATGCGGAAAACACACAATACTATAATGTGTCAGAGGAATACCGTCTCCGGTATGTTGACAGTAGTACGATCTATCTGATGGATTATGACCGAAAGGTAGAGAGTATCTTTGACCGTTTTCAGGTAAATACCGTTAAAAACTGGTTTTTCTTTGGTATTGCGGACTTAGGGAAATTTCAATACCGGGTCAGTGATGAGAATGAAAAGATAGCATTTGTAAAGGAAGGACAGCTTTGGTACTATGATTATTCCAGCACCACGATCACGAAGGTATTTGCTTTCTGGCAGGATACCCCGACGGATATTCGAACTGCCTATGATCAGCACGGTATCAATATTGTTAAGCTGGATGATGAAGGGAATATCGTTTTTACCGTATACGGATATATGAATCGTGGAAAACATGAGGGCGAAAACGGAATCGCTGTCTATCAGTTTCAGGCGGATACCAGCCAGCTGGAGGAAATTCTGTTTATATCCTGTGATGAGCCATATGAAATCTTAAAGGAAGATGCCTCCCGGCTGACCTACTTAAACGAAAAGGGAGAATTCTTTTACCTGTTAGGGGATAATGTAATGAAGGTGGATTTGGAAACACAGGAATCCAGTTATATCATTTATGATATGCCGAAAGAATATCTGGCGGTATCAGACAGTGAATTCCTGCTGGCATATCCGGATGCCAATGTGGATAGAGACAGCAAAAGCCTTACCATACTGAACCTGGAAACCTACGAGGAGCATAAGATCGAGGCAGGTGCCGGTCAGCGGATCAAGGCGCTGGGCTTTATCGAAAATGATCTGGTTTATGGCTTGGCAGATGAAACATCTGTCGTATTGAATACGGACGGAAGTACAGTTTTTCCCATGCATACGTTACGGATTGCAACATTGGATAATCAGGTGGTTAAGGAATATGCCAAGTCAAACACGTATGTTATGGAAGCAAGGACGGAAAATCAGGTTATTTATTTAAAACGTGCAACCCGGAATGGAGATACCTATCTGGAGGCTGCGGATGATTTTATTACTTATAAGAATGAAGATGACAACGGTATTCAGGTAAGTTACCAATATACCTATGACGGATATAATCAGCTTTATATGATCTTCCCGAATTATATGTATGTCACTTCGATTCCCCAGCTGATCATTACAAAAGAAGTGATCCATAGCAATGAAAAGGATATTGCGGTAAACAGCGGTGAAAAATCCGGCCGGTATTATGTCTATGCGCAGGGAGAAATGCAGGGTTCCTATTCCTCGCCCAGAAATGCGATTCTGGCAGCATATGAGGAAAGCGGACGGGCAATGGACAGCAACGGAAACTGTATCTGGAAGATCAGCGGTCTTTTAGAGTATGCGGAGATAGAAGGATTACAGGAAACTGTCTGTGAGACACCGGAGGGATCTCTCCAGGAGTGTATAGAAATAATCCTGCAATATGAAGGGGTAGAAATTCCGGAAAATATGGATATGTCAGGAAATGTAAATGATATTTTGGAACGGTATCTCCAAAAACCCGGTATTAACCTAGTCGCCTGTGATGTGGACAATGCTTTGTTTTACCTTTGTCAAGGGGCGCCGGTAATCGCAAAGTTAAACGAGAATACCTACATCTTGATCGTCAGCTACAATGAATCTACGATTCGATACTATGATCCGGTAGCCGGTCAGGAGGTACGGGAGGCCCGTTATATTTTGGAACCTGCTTTTGAAGAACAGGGAAATCAGTTTTTTACCTATGTCCATTAAAGGCAGATGTATAAAGGGAATTCATTGGAGGAAAACAATGACCGCAGGGAATGAACAGCAGCTCTTAAAACGGTTTTCGGAGCTGGCAGAACAAAGCTATCAAAACAATGCATATTACTTTACGAATTTTCTCTCCCCGACAGATGCCGCACTGGTATATACAGTGGCGGAGGAGACAGAATTAACACTCTGGGGCGGTGCAGAAGGGTGTGAACGGGTAATGATTCGTTTTGGCTCTCTTGAAAATCTGGGATATGAGATGTCGTTTCCAATCCGGATAATAAAGATTGAACCAATGATGAAGAAGTTTGCAGATACATTGACCCACCGGGATTTTCTGGGGGCCTTGATGAATCTTGGGATCGAACGGGATACGATCGGAGATATTGTAGTAAAGGATAAAGTCGGGTATGCATTTGTCGTTGAGCATATTGCAGATTATATCCGGGAGAATCTTGGACAGGTTCGGCATACCCATATAAAGTGCCAGTTATTAGAGGAAATGCCGGAGGAGGTATGTCCTCAGACAGAAGAGACAGAGCTGATCGTAGCTTCTGGACGTTTGGATACGATAGTCGCTAAACTATATCATCTATCCAGAAACCAGTCTTTGGATCTGTTCCGAAAAAAACTGGTGCTGGTAAACGGAAGGGTATGGGAGAACAACAGCGGTACACCGAAGGAAGGGGATGCAGTATCCGTCCGTGGATATGGCAAGTTTATCTTTCGGGGAATGGTATACCAAACAAAAAAAGGAAAGCAGGCTGTGCTAGTGGAGCGGTATGTATAGCGGGCGGCTATGCGGAAAGGAATAATGGACAATGGCAGATTTGTGTGACAGTTGTATGAATTATGAGTATGATGAGGAATATGAATGCTATACCTGTATCATGGAGTTAGACGAAGATGAGATGGGGCGGTTCTTAAGCGGAACTTACCGGGAATGCCCGTATTATCGAAACGGAGATGAATATACCATTGTCCGGCATCAGATGTAGGAGCGGCGTCTGTCTCAATGGGATATAAATCATTGTGATAATTGATTAGCTGAATTATTAAAGAAGTTTTCATTAAATCATATATACGATATGAAATAGCAGGAAAGGAGAAGACAAGGTATTTTAAGGAAGTAATATAACGAA
>CANPZL010000037.1 GCA_947589055.1 uncultured Lachnospiraceae bacterium
AGTATGATTGGCAAAACAATTTAATATCAAAATAACAGCGTAAAGGCGCATGGAACAGTAAATTGTAAACCATGCGCCTTTTTTGCGTTCAAAGGAGGAACATGAGCGATAATATCCAGACCAACGCCGTAGGGGAAACGCCGCTGACGATAGCCAGGCACGTTCCGTACTTTTCTACCTGCTTGTCATAGATAGCTTGAATATAAACTTAAGAATTTTGTTGAAAAAGCGAAGGGTTTCCACTATAATGTCTTCGTGTATCGGTGAAACGGTCAATGACCGGCAAGCCGGCGGAATACACGCAATGACAAAGTGGAGGAAAAGCAATGTATAAAATAGCAAGAAATACCTGTATCGTTATTCTGATCTTGGTGCTCATCTTGATGTATGGCGGAAGTGCTCTGACGAAAATGGCGTTCAGCCGACCTGTGGATATTTATCAAGGCGCTCTGACCGATGCAAGCCGTTTGAAACGCGGATTTGCCATTCAAACAGAGCTTCCTGTCCTAATGGAGTGCTTCGGCTCGCAAACGTCAACTCAAACAAATACTTACGATAATTCGACATTGATAGGCGATGCTGTCTATTATTATATTATGCCTATAACGGTAGGCGAAGAAATCTATTATGTGGCGCTTGAAACAAGCGCAAAGAATGATAATTATGATATGCTCAAAGAGCTCAGCCACAGCACAATGGCTTCGGTTGATGCAGAGCCGGTACCGATTACAGGCGGTTTATTAACGTTAGATGACGAATTGTACGAATACATGAAGCAATGGTTTGAAGAGACAGAGTGGTTTGAAGACAAGGCGGACATTGAAAAATATGTATTACCCCTTAAATTTAGCGAAGAGAATTATACAAGTAATAGGATAGTATTTTTTGTGGAGCTTACAATTGCCATTGCTCTTTTGGCTGGGATTATCCTTTTTTCTATCAAAGAGAAAAAGGCTGCGGCGAGCGCCCAAAAAGCGGATTCTGAAGATCAAAATGCTCCCGTCTGAGCTGCGCTTATGTGATTGAAAGCTAAAACGCATAAAGAAAATCAGTGAAAACGATGCCTCTGCCACCGGGTAGGGGAGTAAGTCGTCAGGCATTCTGTCGTTAGGTCTTAGAAGACAGAATGCTCTGACTTTTTTTCTTATAGGAAATTTTTAGGGCGATGAAAGATCTTCCGAACTGGGATATATTTTTATGTGCGAGATACGATAACAAGACTTACCATGCTCCGCACACAAAACGACAGGTTATTCATAAGGGAAGGACGGGTACTGGAGGAGATATGGAACAAAAAAGAAGGATCCGGGAATTCATACGATATACGACTGGAAATGTGCTGGGAATGCTGGGATTGTCCTGTTATATACTGGCAGACACATATTTCATTTCCAAAGGAATGGGAGCAGATGGTTTGACCGCTCTGAATCTGGCGATTCCCGTCTACAGTCTGATATACGGAAGCGGCCTGATGCTGGGAATCGGAGGAGCGGCAAAGTATTCGGTTTTTTGCGGACAGGGGAATCACCGGGCGGCAGATGAGGTTGTTATCAATACGATATATCTGGCGGTGTTGTTCTCGCTATTGTTTATACTGGCCGGTGCATTTTTTGACGAAAAGCTGACTTGGCTTCTGGGAGCAGACGAGGCAGTGTTTGCAATGACCCATGTATATATTCAGACATTACTGTTATTTGCACCCTGTTTTTTGCTGAATGAGATTGCAATCTGTTTTGTACGCAATGATGGAAATCCGGCATTGGCAATGGCAGCGATGCTGGCGGGGAGCATTTCCAATATCATTCTGGATTACATTTTCATTTTTCCTTTCCATCTGAATATGTTCGGAGCGGTACTGGCAACCGGATTCGCTCCTATCATCAGTATGGGGGTCTTATCGTGGCATTGGATAAAAAAACAAAGTCATATCCGGTTCCGGTTAGGGAAGCCGATGCCTTCCAGACAGAAACCGATTCTTTCTCTGGGAATTTCATCGCTGATTGCAGAAACTTCCTCCGGGGTTGTGATTCTGGTCTTTAATTATATTATTATGGGAATTCGGGGCAATATAGGAGTAGCCGCTTACGGAGTGATCGCTAATTTATCTCTGGTAGTGACGGCAGTCTTTACAGGGATTGCTCAGGGAATGCAGCCCCTGCTTAGCCGGGCTTACGGTAAACAAGAAGGCCAAAACGCATTGGAGCAGATATTAGGCTATGGCATTAAGACGCTGCTCCCCATTTCCATAGGAGTTTATCTGCTGTTTTTCCTGTTTGCCGGTCCGGTTGCCGGTGTGTTTAATGGTGAAAACAATCAGGAACTACAGCAGATTGCAGAAACCGGTATGCGGCTTTATTTTATCGGAATACCGTTTGCAGGGGTGAATATCGTCCTTTCCATGTACTTTACTGCCATAGAAAAAGCGGCGTTTGCGCAGCTTCTTTCTATATTAAGAGGATTTCTTCTGATGTTGCCGATGGCTTTTTTGCTGGCATGGTTAGCGGAAATGCAGGGAATCTGGCTGACGTATACCATAACGGAAGGATTGGTGTTTCTTCTGGGTCTGTTTCTGCTATACCGGGAGCATACAAAAGGAAACCGTATATTTTCCAGACAATGACAGATACTATAGTATGAGGTGATACTATGATTTCAATGCAGCGGACGGATTTGGCGGTAGAACTGCGGGAAGAATTGGACACACAGGAGATGATTCCGGGGGTCCATGTTTCTACCAAAATTAACCGGGATAACGATATGAAGGAAACTAGGATTGTTATTGATTCCAAACAGGGAGCGGATCGGCTGGGGAAACCCATGGGAACTTATATTACCATTGAAAGCGAGGAGTTAAGGTGCAGTGACGAGGACTATCATGAACCGATGAGCGAATCCTTGTTTCGGCATTTAAGAGAGATGCTGGGGAGCAAACGGCGAATCTTGATTGCCGGTCTTGGAAATCGGGCTGTAACACCGGACGCCTTAGGTCCTCTTGTCGTGGATAATCTGTATGTGACCCGGCATTTGATAAAGGAACAGATTCTTCGATGTTCCTATGAGATCAGTGCAGTTTCACCTGGGGTGATGGCACAGACCGGTATGGAAACACAGGAAATCCTTTTAGGGGTTATTCGGGAGGTAAAGCCGGAGGTTCTGGTAGTGATCGATGCACTGGCCGCAGGGAATTCCAATCGGTTGAATAAAACCATACAGCTTGCGGATACCGGAATCGCTCCCGGATCTGGTGTGGGGAATCACCGAAAGGCAATTACGGAAGAAACCATGGGCGTAAAGGTGATCGCTGTCGGAGTACCTACGGTTATCTCAGTGCCGGCCATTGTTGATGATGCAATGGATGTTATGCTGGAAGCGTTTGGGAGAAACGGAACCAGACAGGCGATGGAAAGCTTTACAGAGAAAGAACGCTATCAGTTAGCCTGTGAAATGGTAGAGCCCTATCTGGCAAATATGTTTGTAACTCCGAAAAATATTGATGAAGCCATTAAACGAATCAGTTTTACAATTTCCGAAGCCATAAATCGCCTGCAGCGTTCATATAATTAGGGTATGAAAGAATGGATACAGGAACTAAGACAAATTAAACTGTGGAATGGCAGGGAAGGGATATGGAAGGAACGGTTGCTGCTGGGAATTGTGGTATTTACTATGACGTATCTGCTGCTGTTTTCAGGGGATACCCTGATACGGGAATTGTTGCCTGCTGTATCGATGGCAGAAGATAAAACAAAGAACTGGGAGGCTTTGGAGAAAAACCTGATGGAAGCATTGGTTCCGGTGGTAGTCTATAGCCGGTATTACGGTTCCGGTCTGGAATCTGCTTATGCGGGAAATGAGATACCGGATTATTATTTTCAGGATGAGGATCCTGCCAGTCCGGAAACGGTACAGGCATTGGAGCCGCAGACGGTAGGAGGCGTACAGGAAACTGGAACCGTTCCGGTTGCCGCTCCCGCTGCCATACCCGGACAGCAGTTTACCAGAGAGCAGTTATCGGATTTTCAATTCATGATCGATCACTGCTATGTTGTGGATTCTACGACGTATGTAAATCGGGAAGAAATGAATGCGGATGCCCTGCTGTCTATGGATATGACCCTGCATCAGGACAATTCCGATTATCAGATATTGATCTATCATACCCATAGTTCTTCCGAAAGCTTTGTAGACAGCCGGCCGGGGGTATTAGAAGACACGCCGGTGGGACTTGGAGATACCTTAACTGCTTTGTTAGAATCTTACGGGTATCGTGTGTATCATGACCGGACGGTATATGACCAGATCAACGGGGAAATCGACCGTAACTATGCCTATACGGCCTCCGGAGAAGGAATCGACCGGATACTGGCAGAACATCCGTCGATCGAAGTGGTAATCGATCTGCATCGGGACGGGGTCAATGAGAATACCCATCTGGTTACGACGATCAATGGAAAACCAACTGCTAAAATCATGTTTTTTAATGGGGTAAGCCGAACCACCAGCAACGGTGAACTGGAATATTTAACGAATCCCAATCGTCAGGCAAATCTGGCGTTCAGCCTGCAGCTATATCTGACGGGAAGTGCTGCTTATGATGATTTTCTGCGGCGTACATACATTAAAGGGTATCTATATAATCTGGACCGGCGGCCGAAAGCGACCCTGATTGAAGTAGGCGGACAGACCAATACAGTCGAAGAAGCACAAAATGCAATGGAACCCTTAGCATATATCCTGCATCAGGTTTTATCAGGAGAAACGGATACAACGGAAAGTGAGACAGGGGCAGATTGACATTTTCTACCTGTAGTGATACATTTTATGCAGATAAGGGACGAAGATCCAAAGGAGGCAGAGAAATGCGATTAAAGGATACAGGTATGACAAGACAGGAGTTAAAGGACACGATCGATACATATACCATGGTAACCGCAAAGCATCTGGATCTGGTGGCGGAACAGGGAAAGGGAAAGTATATCTATGATGCAGACGGTACGGCGTACTTGGATTTTTATGCAGGTATTGCAGTCAGTTCCGTAGGAAACTGCAACGAAAAGGTGGTACAGGCTATACAGGAGCAGGCCGCCCAGTTGATTCATGGTTCCAATTATCCGTATCTGGTGCCACAGGCGAAGCTGGCGAAACTGATATGTGAAAGTATTGGAATGGATAAGATATTTTTTCAGAACTCCGGTAGCGAAGCCAACGAGCTGATGATAAAAATGGCACGGAAATACGGTGTAGAAACCTATGGGCCGGCACGGTATCACATCGTTACTGCAAAGAACAGCTTCCACGGGAGAACCTATGGAGCATTAAGCGCAACGGGACAGCCGGATAATGGTTGTCAGATCGGGTATCACCCTGTCCTGCCGGGATTTACCTATGCAGAATTCAATAATCTGGAATCCTTCCGGGAGGCCTGCACGGAACATACCATTGCGATCATGGTAGAGCCGGTACAGGGAGAAGGAGGGGTTTATCCTGCTAAACAGGAATTTTTAGAGGGCCTGCGGAAATTGTGTGATGAAAAGGGAATGCTGCTTTTATTTGACGAGGTTCAGACCGGCTGGGGACGCTGCGGTGATTTGATGGCGTTCTTATCGTATGGCGTAACGCCGGATATTGTAACTATGGCAAAAGCGATGGGAGGCGGAATGCCGATCGGAGCAGTTTGTGCCAATCGAAAAGCAGCCTCCGCCATCAATCCGGGTTCCCACGGTTCAACATATGGAGGAAATCCGGTGTGTTGTGCGGCGGCATACGCAGCGGTTACGGAAATCATGGAAAAGAAGCTCCCGGAACGGGCAAAGGAAATAGGGGCTTATTTTCAGAAACGGTTGCAGGAACTGCCCGGTATAAAGGAAGTACGGGGCAGGGGACTGCTGGTAGGCGTAGAATTCAATACGCCTATTGCGGCAGAGGTAAAGCATGGCTGCTTTGAACATCAGCTGCTGATCACAGCTGTCAGCGATACCATTATCCGTATCGTACCGCCGCTTATCGTCGAAAAGGAAGATTGCGACCGTGCGGTAGAGATATTAAAAACAGTAGTGCAGGAACAGCTGGGCTGAAGATTATCGGTGTTGCATTTCTGGACAAGAATGAAAAATGCGTATATAATTTGAGAAGAAAAAATGAAAAGAGATGATAAGCACATCGTTGTAAATATTGTCCGGATAAAAGATAGAAATAATGGAGGCAGGAAAAATGACAAAAGTAGATATTGTTTCCGGTTTTCTCGGAGCAGGAAAGACAACCTTGATTAAAAAACTGATTAAAGAAGCCTTTACCGGTGAAAAACTGGTGTTGATCGAAAACGAGTTTGGTGAGATCGGAATCGACGGAGGGTTTTTGAAGGATGCAGGAATTGAGATAACAGAAATGAATTCTGGCTGTATCTGCTGCTCACTGGTAGGAGACTTTGGCACTGCGTTAAAAAAGGTATTGACAGAATATGCACCGGATCGGATCGTCATTGAACCTTCCGGTGTGGGTAAACTCTCAGATGTCATTAAGGCAGTACAGAAAGTAGCAGAGGAAACGGAATTAGACTTAGACAGTTTTGTAACGGTAGCGGATGCTACCAAATCGAAAATGTATATGAAAAACTTTGGTGAGTTTTTCAATAACCAGATTGAAAGTGCCAGTACCATTATTTTAAGCCGTACACAGAATATGGCACAGGATAAACTGGAGGCGGTAGTAGCTCTATTAAAGGAGCATAATGAAAAGGCATCGATCATAACAACCCCGTGGGAGGAAATCAGCGGTACGGTCATTCGTTCTGCGATGACAGAGGGAAATTCGCTCATCAAAGAACTGATGGAAGAAGCAGAGATCTGTCCGGAATGTGGACATCATCACGAGCATGAGCATGAGCATCATCACGATCACGAGCATGAGCATTGCCATGATCACGAGCATGAATATCATCACGACCATGAGCATGACCATGAACATCATCACGATCACGAGCATGAACATTGCCATGACCACGAACATGGACATCATCATGCGGATGAGATATTTACCAGTTGGGGACAGGAAACGCCGCATAAGTATGATCGGGAAGAACTGGAAACGATATTAAAAACCTTATCTGAGAATGAAACTTATGGAATGATCCTCCGGGCAAAGGGAATCGTACCGGAGACAAAGGGAAGCTGGCTCCATTTTGATCTGGTTCCGGGGGAATATGAGATACGGGAAGGAAGTCCGGATTATACCGGAAAGCTTTGCGTGATCGGAAGTCAGTTAAAGGAAGATAAGCTGAAGGAATTATTCCGCCTGTGATGACCGGGGCTGGAACAGGAGGCGAAAAAAATGGCAAAGGAAATACCGGTTTACCTGTTTACAGGTTTTTTGGAGAGTGGAAAAACGACCTTTATACAACATACGCTGATCGGACAGGATTTTAACGAGGGCGACCGGGCTCTGCTTTTGGTTTGTGAAGAAGGGATAGAAGAATATGATGCGGCGGAACTGGCGGCACATAATATCATGCTGGAAATGATTGAAGACCCGTCGGATCTGACGACAGAGCATCTTTTAAAGTTGCAGACTCAGTATAAGCCGGAACTGGTATTAGTCGAATACAATGGAACGTGGAAACTGGATCAGCTGTTTCAGTTAAGCGTGCCGAGAGGCTGGACGGTAGTACAGATCGTTGCAAATGTAGATGCCTCTACCTTTGAAAGCTATTTAAATAATATGCGGGCGATAATGATGGAACAGGTGTCAGCCGCTAATCTGGTTATTTTTAACCGGTGTACGGAGGAAACGAAGCGGGGAGAATATCGACGGATTGTGAAGGCAAATAACCGGATGGCTACGATCGTTTTTGAAAAAGAAGACGGGAGTACGGAATTTAAAAATGCGGATGATGACCTCCCTTACCGCCTGGATACCGATGTGATTGAGATAGAGGATGATGATTTTGGAATCTTTTATATTGATGCATCGGATAATCCGGATAAATATGTAGGGAAAACCGTACATTTTAAGGGAATGGTCTATAAACCGAGAAATTATGAAAAAACCGCATTTGTGCCGGGCAGACATGCCATGACCTGCTGTGTGGAGGATATTGCTTTTGTGGGATTTAAATGTGTAAGCGATATGGCTGCTATGCTAAAAGATCGGCAGTGGGTGGATATTACCGGAACTATCAAAAAGGAATACTATCGGGAATTTAAGGGGGATGGACCGGTCGTATATGCAACGAAAGTAATTCCGGCTAAAAAACCAAAGGAAGAAGTCGTTTTATTTAATTAAGCAGATATTCGGGGGCTGCGGAGGAATCCGTAATCCCCGCTTTCTGTTTCAGGTCTTTGGAAAAAAACAATCGAATGGAGAAGCGAAATACGATGAAATACAGCCGGGTGATAGAAGGGGTCTTTCTGGAACGACCGAATCGGTTTATTGCCAGAGTGAGCATAAAGGGAAAAACGGAAACGGTTCATGTGAAGAACACAGGACGTTGCAGGGAACTATTGCAGCCGGGGACAAGGGTATATCTGGAAGAAGCAGACCGGCCCGGAAGAAAAACGAAATATGATCTGATCGCCGCAGAAAAGCTGCGCAAAGGGCTTCCGTCCCTTTTGATCAATATGGATTCTCAGGCGCCGAATCAGGCGGCAGAAGAATGGTTAAAACAGGGAACATTATTTTCCAAACAGGCGCAGATCCGTCGGGAAGTGAAGTACAAAAATTCCAGATTCGATTTTTATATTCAGGAAGGCAAGCGGCGTATCTTTCTGGAAGTGAAAGGGGTCACACTGGAACAGGAGGGCAGGGTTTCCTTTCCGGATGCTCCCACCCAGAGAGGTGTAAAACATCTGCATGAATTGATCAGCTGCCTGAAAGAAGGATATGAGGCATATCTGTTGTTTGTGGTACAGATGAAGGGAATCCGGGAATTTTCGCCGAATGATGAAAACGATCCGGCTTTTGGAACAGCCTTACGGGAGGCGGCAAGGGCCGGCGTCAGGATACTGGCAATGGACTGCGTTGTTACCAAAGACCAGATGCAGGTATCTAAGTCCGTTCCTGTGGTATTATAATGGAGGCATAGGATGAAAAAAAGTCCGTTTACAACACTTTGTTATATAGAAAAAGAAGATGCATATTTGATGATGCACCGCATAAAAAAGGTACAGGACATAAATAAGGATAAATGGGTGGGTGTTGGCGGCCATTTTGAAGGCTCTGAAAGTCCGGAGGAATGCCTGCTCCGGGAAGTGAAAGAGGAAACCGGGCTAACGCTGACCCGCTTTCGATTTCGAGGACTGATAACGTTTGTCCTGCATGAAGAAACAGGGCAGGAACTGGTAGAATATATGTGCCTGTATACCGCAGATGGGTTTGAAGGCACTATAAAAGACTGTGAGGAAGGAATTCTGGAATGGATTAAGAAAGAGGAAGTGGATAAGCTTCCAATCTGGGAGGGGGATCGGATTTTCTTTCGTTTGTTGAAGGAAGAGACACCATTTTTCTCCCTGAAGCTGGAATATCTTGGAAGCAGTCTGATACGGGCAGTGTTAAATGGCAGGGAACTGTAAGAGAAGTATGAGAAGATATAAAAGAGAAGCGAAACAGGCAAGGAGGAGATTATGAAGAAGGAAGACGGATTTCAGGAACGCTCAGATCAGAAACGCCAGACTTCAGAACAGACAAATTGGGAGGATTACGAGGACGAGGATGTGTTCGACCGTATCCCTCTGGAGCAGGAAATAGAACCGGACGCACTGATGGAAGAACTTCGGCAGGAACGACAGGCACAGCAGGAGGTTGAAAAGATAGAGAATCAGCCAAAGCAGGAACGGGGACTGGGGATTGCATCAATGGTACTGGGGATTTTTTCAATCCTGTGCTTTTGTATTCCTGTTTTAGGATTGGTTTTAGCGATAGCGGCTCTTGTATTAGGGATTGTTGCAACAGCGAAGAAAAACGGAAAGAAGATGGGTATTTCCGGAATCGTGATGGGAAGCATAGGGCTTGTATCCTACTTGCTTTTATTTCTTATATTTGGAGGTTTGTTCCATTTTGGGAAACAGGAAACGGAAACCCTTACCAATCGGGCATGGAGAAAGAATTCGGACGGCAGTGTGTTATATCTGTACGAGGACGGAACCTTTATTGATGTTGCAAAAGAAGGTGTTTTTTCGGATTATTTCTATAGCGGCCATTACGACATTCTGCCTTATGAGGATATGGGACTTTCCTTTATCGACTTGGAGGTTCAATATGATATGAGTCATGCGTATGGTTTGTATCTATATGTAGACACCTATGTGGTAAACGGTGAGGAACGAGATAGTATTGCTCCTACGATTTGTTATCTGTATCTGTTTGGAAAGAAATATGAAACCGGCGATACGGTAAATGTCTGCGCTTTTGATTCTTCTGACGGTACTCCCCGCTATGGCAGTCTGTTTCTGGTAAAGGAAACGGCTATGGCGTACCCCACTCTCGGAAATCAGTATGTACCTACATCGGAGACGGAGGCGGTATCGACTGCCGAAACTACGGAAACCGAGCCGGAAGAACTGACGACGGAGGATACGGAAGAAAGAGATTTGACAGAGCCGTCTACAAGCCTGAATATTGATGATTTTGACTGGGATAATTGGGAGAATATATATAGTGAAGCCAATAGTGAATGGGAAGAGATTCATTCTTCGATTTCGGAAGAAGTAGAAGAAAGAAACGAAGAATTTAACAGTGCATGGGAGGAAGCCGGCAGTACATGGGAAGAAGCCAGCAGCGCTATGGAAGCGTTCAGCAGTACATGGGAAGAAGCCAGCAGTGCGGCGGAAGCGTTTGGCAGTGCATGGGAGGAGGCCAGCAGTGCGGCGGAGGAACTGAATGAAAATCTGAATACTGGCCAGATGCCGGTATGGCTCCAAAATCTGCTGGATTGGCTGCGGAATCTTTTCTCCGGTTGGTTTGGATAGAATGGGATTATAGCTTGACAACCGGGGCGGTTCAGTCCATAATGTTCGAGAAGGAAGAAGCGGAAACAGTACAGAGGAGCAATGTTATGTGTGGTTTTGTAGGATTTTTGGATCATCTGCCGGAAAAGGCTAAGATTATTGAGGATATGAAAAATGCGATTGTCCATCGTGGACCGGATAGTGACGGCACATATCTGGACGATGAGATCGCACTAGGGTTTCGCCGGCTTAGTATCATTGATTTGGATGCTGGCGATCAGCCTATGTATAATGAGGATGGTTCTCTGGTCTTGATGTTTAATGGTGAGATCTATAATTATCAGGAGATACGGAAAGAACTGTTAGAAAAGGGACATATTTTCCGAACCCAGTCGGATACAGAAGTATTGCTTCATGCATATGAAGAATACGGTTATGATATGTTGAACCAGCTTCGGGGAATGTTTGCCTTTGTGATATGGGATAAGCAGGAAAAACGGATGTTCCTTGCCAGAGATTTCTTTGGTATCAAGCCTATGTATTATGCACAGATGAATGGAAGCTTCCTGTTTGGCTCGGAAATCAAAGCATTTTTATGCCATCCTAATTTTGATAAACGGTTGAATCATGATGTACTGGAGAATTATCTTACCTATCAGTACAGTCCGTCTGCGGAAACCTTTTTTGAAGGGGTCATGTGTCTGCCGCCGGCGCATTATCTGGTATATGAAAACGGAAAAACAACCATCACCCGTTACTGGGAACCGGAATTTAAGGAGGTAGAGGAAGGTCTGAGTCTGGAAGACTGGGCCGGGGAAATCCGAAAGGTCATGGAGGATTCTGTCAATGCCCATAAGATCAGTGACGTTGAGGTTGGCTCCTTTTTATCCAGCGGTGTGGATTCCAGCTATATTGCCTGTCTGGCAAAGGTAGACAAGACCTTTACCGTCGGATTTAAACAAAAAAAATACAATGAAATATCCTATGCAAAAGAGTTATCGGATCTGATCCAGGTGCAGAACATCAGCAAGGTAATCACTCCGGAAGAATACTGGGATAAGCTTTCTATGATCCAGTATTATATGGATCAGCCGCTGGCAGATGCTTCTGCCATTGCTCTTTATTTTCTTGGAAATGAGACGGCAAAGCATGTGAAGGTTGCCATGTCCGGTGAAGGCTCCGACGAGTTGTTCGGCGGCTATAATATTTATCGGGAACCGTTGGAAAATAAGGCCTATGATATTATCCCGTTTCCTATCCGACGCCTGATTGGAAAGATTGCGTCCTTGTTTCCGAAAAAATGGGGATTTAATTTTCTGGTACGACATTCCAAAACCCTGCCGGAACGGTATGTAGGAAATGCATTTATCTTTGACGAAAAGGAAAAGGACAAGCTGTTAAAGCAGCGAAACGGAGTCGATCCGTTGGACGTTACCCGTCCCTACTGGGCAAGAACAAAGGGAAAAGATACGGTTACACAGATGCAGTATCTGGATATTAACGTCTGGATGGTGCATGACATTTTATTGAAAGCGGATAAAATGAGTATGGCAAATTCACTGGAGGTACGGGTTCCTTTCTTGGACAAAGAGGTCTTTCAGGTGGCTTCCCGGATCCCGCGTCAATATAAGGTAGAGGGAGAAGTTACCAAGCGGGCGTTCCGTAAAACCGCACAAGAGGTGCTTCCGGAAAAGGTAGCGGATAAGAAGAAACTTGGCTTTCCGGTTCCGATTCGGGTCTGGATGCGGGAGGAACCGTATTACAGCCGGATCAAGGAGGCTTTTACCAGCGAAGAAGCACAGCAGTTTTTTCATACGGATTATCTGCTCAAGCTCCTTGAGCAGCATAAAGCGGAAAAATACGATAACAGTCGAAAAATCTGGACGGTGTTTATGTTCCTGCTCTGGTATCAGGAATATTTTGTGAAGCGGGCATAAAAAACAGAAAACGAAAAAATAAGAGGCTTACGAAAATCGGCGTATTGTTTTTCGTAAGCCTCCTATGTATGTTTGAGGTACGGAATGGAGCATTGGGAAACAATAGCAGGCATATATTTTCTAGGGATCAATCTTTTGGGTTTCCTTAGCATGGGAATTGATAAAAAACGTGCCAAAGATGGAGAATGGAGGATTTCGGAGCGGAGCTTGTTCTTCGTGGCTTTGCTTGGCGGGAGTCTGGGGAGCATTCTGGGAATGCAGGTATTTCGGCATAAGACGAAGCATAGGAGCTTCCGTCTGGGTATGCCGCTTATCTTGGCGGTTCAGTTGATTTTGCTCGGTATTTTACTGGGACTGTCGGGAAAACGGACGGAGCGGACAGATTTTGTCATGGCTACCGTGATGACGCAGGTGCTTTATGGCCCGGACGGAAAAGAACTTGCGGATGAAGATTATCAGATCGTGTCAGAACTGGAGCGGGATTATCTTTCGTGGAGAAGCGGGCAGTCGTCTGTGACAGAGATAAATACTGCTCTTTCCCGTGGTGAGGCAGTTGCTTTGGATGCACGGGAACGACAGTGGTTAGAGGACGGATTGGCATTATGCCGGGATTCAAAGGGAGCCTTAGATATTACGATCCATCCGGTCATTGCACTCTGGGGAATTGAGACGGATACGCCGCAGGTGCCAAAAAAAGAGGAGATTCAACAGGCATTGACGCATACCGGTTATGACCGGCTTACCATATCGGAAGATGGAATTCTGACAGGAAGAAACGACAGCAGTATTGATTACGGAGCTTTGGGAAAAGGAATCGCCTGTGATGAACTGCGAAGCCGATTTGCAAACCGAAATCTGACCGGTGCTGTAATTTCAATAGGCGGGACGATTCTGGTCTACGGACGGAAGCCGGGCGGCGGCGACTGGCAGATTGGCATACGGGATCCGAGGGGAACTTCCGGTTCCCTGCTTGGCACCTTAAAATTGCGGGAACCGGCGGTGGTATCCACTTCCGGTGATTACGAGCGGTATTTTGAGGAGGACGGGATTCGATACCATCATATTTTTAATCCGGACACCGGTTATCCGGCAGACAGCGGTTTGATCTCCGTTACGGTTGTCAGTGAAAAGGGAATCGTCAGTGATGGCCTTTCGACTGCATGTCTGGTTGCAGGGTATCGGGAAAGTCTGCCCTTATTGGAGCAGTATCAGGCAGATGCCATTTTTGTTACGGAAAACCGAGAGGTTTATGTAACGGAAGGATTGAAAGACCGATTTTCCCTGACAGCGGAAGCGTATCGATATATGAATGAGGAGGAATAGCCCATGAAGAAAGAAAGCGTTCCGAATAAAACCAATAAAAAAATTGTCAAAAGCAGGGAATGGATTCTGGCAGGAGGAATTTTAGCCGCAGCCTTGCTGGTCGTTTTGTTACAACTTTTTCTTTCACCGAAAGGAGAAAAAGCGGTAATCAGCATAGATGGAACGGTAATCATGGAGCAGCCTCTTTCGGAAGATTTTCAGCTTCCCATTCAGACTTTGGAAGGGTATAATATATTGGAAATCAGGGATGGAGCCGCTTATGTCATAGAAGCGGATTGCAGGGATCAGATATGCGTAGAACATCCCGGAATTTCAAAAAAGGGGGAAACCATTGTCTGTTTGCCCCATAAATTGATCGTTGAGATTCAAACGGAAAAAAGGGTAGGAGGAAACAAATGAAACCGCAAGCACTTGCCAAAGAAGAAGGCCATCAGCTTTTTACATTTGGGAAATGGCTGATTTTTTCCCTGTTGACGGGAACGATCGTTGGGATAGTAGGTTCTGCCTTTGCCTTTGCCATGAATTATGTGACGGAGCTTCGGGAGGCGCATACATGGCTGATTCTATTGCTCCCGTTAGCCGGTATCTTTATTGTTTTGCTCTATAAAGTCTGTCATCAGGAACACCACAGGGGAACGAATCTTGTAATCACCGCTATCCGAACCGATGAGCTGATTCATGCCAGAACCGCTCCCTTGATCTTTGTCTCTACTTTGTTGACCCATTTATGTGGCGGTTCCTCCGGCCGGGAAGGAGCGGCCCTCCAGCTTGGAGGGAGTATTGGAGAATCCATAGGACGTGTGTTCCGATTTGACGAGAAGGATCGGACGATTATCATTATGTGCGGCATGAGCGCAGCATTTTCTGCGGTATTTGGAACTCCTCTCGCAGCTGTGATCTTTCCGATGGAAATGGTAAGTGTAGGGATTATGTATTATGCGGCACTGGTGCCTTGTACGATCTCCTCCCTGATCGCCCACCAGATAGCTTTGTTTTTTGGAGTAAGCGGTGAACAGCTGGCAGTCACGGATATTCCGCCGCTTACGCTGATGAATACAGGGAAAATCGGCATAATAGCGATTTTATGTGCGTTTTTGAGCATTGTTTTCTGTATCGTCCTGCATCGAACAGAAAAGTATCTGAAGAAATGGATGCCGAATGCATTCCTGCGGATCGGGGTCTGCGGCGGCATCATCATCTTGTTGACCCTGCTGTTCGGAACAGACTATAACGGAACGGGTATGGAGGTCATAGAGCAGGCTGTCAAAGAAGGCGTTACGGTCTATGGTTCCTTTTTGTTAAAGCTTATTTTTACTGCCCTGACGCTGGGAGCTGGTTATAAAGGGGGCGAAATCGTGCCTTCCTTTTTCTTGGGGGCTACCTTTGGCTGTATGATGGGTCAGATTCTGGGGATTTCTCCTATGCTTTGCGCTGCGGCAGGCATGACCGGAGTATTTTGCGGCGTTACCAACAGTCCTATGACAGCATTGTTTATCAGCTTTGAATTGTTTGGTATGGAAGGTATGCCCTATTATCTGATCGTGATTGCGATCTGTTATATGCTTTCCGGTTATGTGGGCTTATATAAAAGCCAGAAGATCATGTATTCAAAATCAGAGCCTACTTATATCAACCGGGAATCTGAAGAATAAAGGATAAATGGCTTTTAGATCAAAGGAAGGGAGGCGGGCGTTTGGCAAAAAAAGTAGCATTGCTTGGAATGTTTACTGCTCTTGGATTGTTGCTGGGCTGGTTGGAAACCTTGGTGCCAATCTATCAAATGCTGCCGGGCATGAAGGTCGGTCTGGGAAATCTGGCGGCATTGCTTGTACTGTACCGCTATGGGATAAAGGAAGCGGCAGGGGTGAATCTTTTGCGGATTTTGTTATCTGCATTGTTGTTTGGTACACCTTCCATGCTTCTTTTTGGACTGTCCGGAGGAATCCTTAGCTTAACCGGAATGGCATTATTGAAAAAAACGGACCGATTTTCCCCTCTTCTGGTCAGTGTGTCCGGTGCTGTTTTGCATAATGCAGGGCAGCTTTTCGTTGCTGTATTTTTCCTACAGTCCGGCATACTTCTTTATTTACTTCCGTTTCTGATATTGACCGGAGGGATTTCCGGTGTGCTTGTTGGAATTGCAGGCGCTTTTCTGCATCGACATTTACCAAAGGAAATCAGTTGAATATAGGGGAAAATTGTATTAAAATTGAACTGTTGATATTTATATATCCATGAATCATAAAAAGGAAATGAGGTGCAGGCATGAACTCATTTACATTCAAGGGCGGTATTCATCCGTATGAAGGGAAAAAGCTGACAATGGATAAACCCGTTGAAACTTATCTCCCAAAGGGTGAAATGGTTTATCCGCTTATCCAGCATATCGGAGCTCCTGCAAAACCATTGGTAAAAAAGGGAGATTCCGTGCTGGCAGGACAAAAGATTGCAGAAGCGGCTGGCTTTGTTTCAGCAAATATTCATTCGTCCGTATCCGGAACTGTGAAAGGAATCGAACCACGCTTGACCGTAGGCGGTAATAAGGTGGATTCCATTATCATCGAAAGTGATGGCAAGCAGGAATCAGTGGAGTATCAGGGGAATGATAAAGCACTGGATGAATTAAGCAGTGAAGAAATTCTGGATCGTATCCGTGAGGCCGGAATCGTAGGAATGGGCGGAGCAGGTTTTCCGACCCATGTGAAGCTGTCTCCCAAAAACAAAGATTCGATCGACACGATATTGGTAAATGGATCGGAATGCGAACCGTATCTGACCTCCGACTATCGGAGAATGATAGAAGAACCGGAAAAGATCATAGAGGGACTGCGGCTTGTCTTATGTCTTTTTCCTAATGCTTCCGGTCTGATAGCTGTGGAAAATAATAAACCGAAAGCCATTGAAACGTTAAAGGATAAGATAAAGGATACGGAACGGATACAAGTTCATGTTTTAAAGACAAAATATCCCCAGGGAGCGGAACGCCAGTTGATCTATGCAAATACGAAGCGGTACATAAATTCTTCCATGCTTCCTGCGGACGCACGCTGTATTGTGTTGAACATCGATACGGTGATTGCTGTTTATGAAGCGGTCCGTCTGGGAATTCCATTGATCGACCGGGTAGTAACCGTTACCGGTGATGCGATCGCAAACCCGCAGAATTATAAAGTTTTATTAGGAACTAACATACAGGAACTGATTGATGCGGCCGGCGGATACCGGAACGGGGAACCGGAAAAGATCATTTCCGGCGGCCCTATGATGGGAAAAGCTTTGTTTTCTACCAATACCCCCGTGGTAAAGGGTTCTTCTGCCATTCTATGTATGCAGGAGGATCAGGTAAGCGCAAGTAAACCTTCTCCTTGTATCCGTTGCGGCAGATGTGTTGCGGTCTGTCCCGGACGGGTAATTCCCTCAAAGCTGGCTACGCTTGCTGAACGGGGAAAGCTGGATGAATTCGTAAAACAGGACGGAATGGAATGCTGTGAATGTGGATGCTGCTCTTATATTTGTCCTGCAAAGCGTCATCTGACGCAGACGATCGCAGCAACCAGAAAAGCCATTCTGGCAAGTCGGAAGAAATAGGAGGTGGATGGTACTATGAATGAATGGAAAATGATTTCTTCCTCTCCGCATGTTCGTCACGAGGATAGTACATCCAGTATCATGCTGGATGTTTTGATCGCTCTGCTGCCTGCCAGTATCATTGGTGTCAATAATTTTGGATTTCCTGCCTTTTTATTGATTTTGATCTGTATTGCGGCCTGTGTGGGTACGGAGTGGCTGTTTCAGTATCTAACGAAGCGGACGATTACGATAGGGGATTTCAGTGCAGTTGTGACCGGACTTTTGCTGGCATTAAATCTTCCGCCTTCCCTTCCTTGGTGGATGGCGGTTTTGGGAAGTGTGTTTGCTATTTTAGTTGTAAAGCAGCTATTTGGCGGAATCGGGCAGAACTTTATGAACCCGGCTTTGGCGGCAAGATGTTTTCTGCTATTATCTTTTTCAAAAGCCATGACTACTTTTTCTTATGATGCAGTGACTACGGCAACGCCGCTTGCGTTGTTAAAATCCGGGGAATCCGTAGATGTGTTTCGGATGTTTATGGGAAGCACCGCAGGAACGATTGGGGAAACTTCCGCAGCCGCTCTCTTGATCGGCGGTATCTATCTGATCGTAAAACGGGTGATTGATATTCGGATTCCGCTAGCATACATAGGCAGTTTTTCTGTTTGTATCTTACTATACTCCTTGATAGGGAGAGGAGAGATTGACCTGACCTTTCTGGCGGCACATCTGTGTGGCGGCGGTCTGATGCTGGGTGCAATCTTTATGGCGACAGACTATGTTACCTCGCCAATTACGCCGAAGGGAAGACTCATATATGGTGTGATTCTTGGAATCCTTACGTTTGTGTTGCGAAGCCCATGGAATCCCACACTTGCGGCGGAAGGCGTTTCCTATTCGATTCTTTGTGGAAATCTGTTAGTGCCGATTATAGAGCGGTTTACAGTTCCGAAGTCCTTTGGAAAGGGGGCGGAAAAGCTTGAATAAGCAAATGGGAAAAGAAATTCTGGTATTATTCATCATTACGCTGACTGCCGGACTGCTGCTGGGACTTGTCTATGCAGTGACAAAGGAGCCGATTGCAGCGGCACAGGAAGAGAAAAAACAGGAGGCATATCAAAGCGTGTTTGAAGACGCTGCGTCCTTTGCACCGTTGGAACCGTTTGATCAGGAGGCTTGTACCGCAATCTTAACAGAAGCCGGATATGAAAAAGATGTGATTGATGAAGTTTGTCTGGCGCTGGACACTTCCGGTGAACAGTTAGGTTATTGTTTCACAGTAACGTCCAAGGAGGCATATGGCGGGAGCTTACAGCTGGCGGTAGGAATCCGGCTGGACGGAACCGTAAACCGGATTGAGTTTCTGTCGTTGTCCGAGACTATGGGACTTGGCATGGAGGCCAAACAACCGGATTTTTATGAGCAGTTTTCCGGTAAACAGGTTACGGAATTCCTATGTACCAAATCCGGCGCCACAGGGGAAAATGAGATCGATGCGTTAAGCGGAGCTACCATTACCAGTAATGCGGTGACAAATGCGGTCAATTCGGCGCTTTGTTATTTCAATACTTTCAATGGTACCCCATCAGAGGCAGGAGGTGGTACGAATGAATAAATTTGGGGAACGGTTAAAGAATGGTATCATTACGGAAAATCCTACGTTTGTCCAGATTTTAGGAATGTGTCCTACATTAGCGGTAACGACCTCCGCAATCAATGGTTTGGGCATGGGGTTAAGTACTACCGTAATTCTGATCATGAGCAATCTGATGATTGCCATGCTGCGGAAAGTGATCCCGAACCGGATCCGTATTCCGGCTTATATTGTTATCATCGCTTCTTTTGTTACGATCGTTGATTTTCTTCTTCAGGCTTATCTGCCGGAGCTGTCGGAAAGTCTGGGGGGTTATATCAAGCTGATCGTAGTCAACTGTATCATTTTAGGACGTGCAGAAGCATACGCCTCCAAAAACCCGGTAGCAGCGTCGGCCTTTGACGGTCTTGGTATGGGACTTGGTTTTACCATAGGACTGACTGCGATCGGAATGGTACGGGAACTGATCGGGGCAGGTACATTCTTCGGAATGACAATACCGGGATACCAGCCGATTGGTATCTTTGTCTTATCGCCCGGAGCGTTCCTGGTTATGGCATTTCTGATCGCATTTTTGAATAGCAGAAGAAGGAAGAGTGGAAAGGCAGCAGTCAGTGATACCATCTGCCGGACTGAGGATTGTATGCATTGTAGCAATACTTCCTGTGGCGGAAGGTTTTATGATTTTGACGGAGAAACCGATATGGTAGGTCGTCTGGCGGAAAAACAAAAGCAGGAAAAGGATACGAAATCCGGGCAAAGTCAGGACGGGGAGGTGAAACAACATGAATGATGCAGTGAAGATCATATTGATTGCAGTCAGCGCTGCTTTGGTGAACAATGTGGTGTTAAGCCGGTTTTTAGGACTATGTCCGTTTTTAGGCGTATCCAAAAATATGAAGTCTGCGGCAGGCATGGGGGTTGCGGTCATCTTTGTTATTGCTATCTCCTCAGCTGTTTCCAATCTGATCTATCAGTTTATATTGGTTCCGCTGTCTCTTGAATATTTGCAGACAATTGTTTTTATTCTGGTAATCGCCGCACTGGTACAGTTTGTAGAAATGTTTTTGAAAAAGGTTATACCGGCGCTGCATAAAACGCTTGGGGTTTATCTTCCATTGATTACAACAAATTGTGCGGTCTTGGGTGTTGCGTTGAACAATGTAACGGACGAATATGGATTTCTGGAGAGTGTAGTAAACGGTATCGGAACAGCGGTAGGTTTTACCATTGCGATTATTATCTTAGCTGGTGTTCGGGAACGGATTGAGGATAATGATATACCTGTGCCATTTCAGGGAATGCCGATCGTAATGTTGACTGCCGGTTTAATGGCAATCGCATTTATGGGCTTTTCCGGGCTGATTCGTTTATAGGAGGTGGAGGATATGAGTCCATTTATTATTGGAATATTATCGGCAACGCTGGTAGTAGCTGTTACCGGAATTGTGATCGCCCTGCTTCTGGGATTTGCCGGAGAAAAGTTTAAGGTTGTAGTAGATGAACGGGAAGCGGCGATTCGAGAAATGCTTCCGGGTAATAATTGCGGCGGATGCGGTTATCCCGGCTGTGACGGTCTGGCAGCGGCTATTGTGGCAGGAAAGGCTCCGGTTTCCGGCTGCCCGGTAGGCGGCGATCCAGTAGCAGCAAAGATTGCGGGGATCATGGGAACAGAAGCGGAGACCGGAAAACGACAAAGAGCGGTGGTGCAATGTGCCGGAACCTGTGAAGCCGCCGGAAGCCAGTATACCTATGTTGGTCCGCAGAGTTGTTTACTGGCAAAGAATCATCCGAATGGAGGTGCAAAGACCTGTGCCTATGGCTGTATCGGTTTTGGCGACTGTCAGAAAGCCTGTCCCTTTGATGCAATCCATATTGTGGATGGAATCGCAGTGGTAGATAAAGAATTATGTAAAGCCTGCGGAAAATGTGTTGCCGCCTGTCCGAATCACTTGATCCGCCTGATTCCTTATGAAGCAGAGCATATCGTTGTATGCAGCTCGAAGGAAAAAGGAGTAGAAGTGAAGAAGGCATGTAAAGCCGGCTGTATCGGCTGTGGTCTGTGTGCGAAAAATTGTCCGCAGAATGCGATTCAAGTTGAGGATAATGTGGCACGCATTGATTATGATCTGTGTAATCATTGTGGCACCTGTAAAGAGAAATGTCCGGTTAAGATCATTTCCTAGAAATATCATATCATTTCACAGACAGAGAAAATGAGAATCCAAAGATGAGAATTTAGAGGGACTGTCGCTCAAACGATGAAAATCGTAAGGCACAGTCCCTTTTTGATAATCCGGTCATTCTTCCATATCCAGTACCATACGAAGAAAAGTATAGGCAATCTCTCTGTTTTCATCGGTCAGTACAGCCGGTATGCATAGATAGGGGTGTTCCAAGCGGATTCCGCAACGCTCCGTAAATTCCATGTCAGAAATGTCAATGGCATAAAAATCCGCATCCGGAACCGGGCCATCACATTCATATAACCGATCCTCTACCTGCTGGAATAGATCTTCCGGTAAGGCGTGTTTTAATTCCATGATGTAACCGTCAACCGCATAATAGTCAATCACATCGGTATCGCAGATAATGATATGCGTGGATTCTTTGGTAAGAGCGGACATCATTTTCGCATAGTAAGATAAGTCGGAGGAGGTATAGGTTTCGTCCGGATGAATTTCATAGTTTGTGTCAACCAGATACAAAGCGTCCTCCGGTGCATCGTCATAAGCGGAAAAGAATGCGATTACGTTTTCTTCAAATTGTTCATTTAGCGGATCATTTACCAAGGCAATGTCCAGTGCTACCGGACGGGTAGCAATATAGATCTGGCGGGCGATAAAGGTTATGATCAGGCAGACTGCAACAACTGCTAAGAATTTCCATGTGTAGTAGGTCAGGATATATTGTATCTTTCGCCAGAAGGAAAGCTCCTTCAGTTTTTCCCGTTCCTCCTGCCGCCGGATATGACGGCGCTGCTTTCTGGTCATGTCATGCAGTTCTAAGGCATGTTCGCTGGTAAATCCGTCCTCGCCCTGTTTTTTTTCATCTTCGTTTTGGGTTCCTTTTTTATCTTCCTGTTTTTCTCCCATAATGATTCTCCTTTTCTGCTTGTTCATTGTAGCACAGATTTGGCAGCGATGTATAAAATTTTTAAGAAATCCTTTTGGCATTTTTATAAATATGAGAGTGTAACGATCTTGGAAAGTGATACGGACCCGGAAATTTGGATACAATTCAGATACAATTTGCGTTTATAATCAAATCATCAATTGGTGAATGCGGTTATGAAAGAGCGTAACCAAGACCGGAACAGGAGGAAGCTATCAATGAAAAAAACAAAATGTACGGGATATAGAAGATTGAGAGCGATGAGTAGTATTCTTGCGGCTCTTATCCTGACCGGCTGCCTGAAAACGCCGGATACGGAATTCATTACAAACAAGGAAGGACAGTCTACGCTGATTGCCGATCATACTGCAATAGATGAAGGAATACTGATACGGGAGCAGGTACAGGCTTCGGACACGATAACGGAAAGTATAGACGTGAATAATGAAAATGTCACGCTGGAAATCGATGCAAAGGTTTCCATACCGGAGGTGACCGCTCTTCCGGTCTATCAGTTTGCTCCGATCGAATTTACCCCGGAATATATAGAAGCGTTTGTAATGGGATTTTATGATGACGGAAAAGTGTTTAATGGCTATCCGTACTATACGGAAAGAAGTAAAGAGGATGTTTACGAGGAAATCGAGGAATGTAATGCACAGTTAAATCATGAGATCGTAGATTCTCTGGATCTGGATGGTGTCCCGGAAGACAGAAAAAGTAATGGTTGTGAATTTGATGAAGAGGGGAATATTGTCAGGATCACACCGGAATATGTGGAACAGACCAAGCGGGAGATAGCAAGGCTTCAGGAAGAGTTGAAGACCCTGCCGGATCACAGTCCCGACTATGGGGATCCGGTCAGCTATGAGATGCAGGAACTAACAGAAGATTTATATTATTTTGATGCGTCGATCAATGAATCCAAAGGAACACCCTATCATCGTAAGATCGCATATTTTACCGGTTTACGGAATGGACAGGAGTACTATTTATTATTTGAAGAAGATGCATGGAACTGCAGAATCTATATATCCAGACCGCCTGGGACGGCGACGGGTGAAAAAGGAATTACCTATAGCATGATATATATCAATTATCTGCATCGGGGCGAGGTGAAGCAGAATGAATGCAGGTATTCCGTTGAAGAAGCGGAGGAAATGGGCAGGGAGATCCTGAAATTGACGGGTATGGAAGATATGGATCCGGGCTGTATATTGGAGTCAGAATTGCTACATAGCGGACAATCAATCGGGGAGGCTTATTCTTTTTGTTTTCTGCCCTCTGTGAATGGCGTGACGGATGTATATTTATCTGAGTTAGAACGTTCCATGGCTATGAGGAATCCAGCATGGATTGGAGCAAATGAGCTGAAGAATCGTGCAAGCAGCAGAATGGATGAATTCATGGAGGATAAAGCGGAGGAGGAAGAATTTATGGTGCCGGAGCAGCAGACCAATGCTTCCTTTTTGATAACGGACGAAGGTCTGTTAGTAGGAGAAATCTATAATCCAAAGATAAGAGGGGAACTGCTGGCGGAGAATGTAGAGCTGTTAGACTTTGATCAGGTCGTAAAGCAGGGAATCAATCAGATAAAAAACCTGTATGCAGACAAGGGATCATCGATTGAAAAATTTGAAGTGCGGGTAAAGACTATAGAACTTTCTTATGCCTATATGCAATCACCGGAAAATCCGGACGAATATATCATGATTCCGGTATGGGATTTTAAATCCGGTGATAATGGTACGATTTATGTTACCATCAACGCCATTGATGGAAGCGTAGTGGAACGAAACGAAGACTGATCGGTAAAAGAAAGAAGGGTATGTATGGGTAAGAGAAGGAGTTTCAAAGTAGCGGCAGGTTTAGCGGTATTCCTGTTACTGACAGGCTGCCTGAAGACGCCGGATCTGGAGTATG
>CANPZL010000038.1 GCA_947589055.1 uncultured Lachnospiraceae bacterium
TAAGGTATGCTCGGGTGACAAAGTTCCGGATTTCCGGTGTGCCGATAACGGAAAATGGCAAGCTGGTAGGCATTTTGACAAATCGGGATCTAAAGTTTGAAACGGATTACACCAAGCCGATCAAGACTTCCATGACCTCGGAAAATCTTGTGACAGCCAGAGAGGGAATCACATTGGAAGAGGCGAAGCGGATCTTAGGAGCGGCAAGAAAGGAAAAGCTTCCGATTGTAGATGAAGAGAATAACTTAAAGGGCCTGATCACGATCAAGGATATTGAAAAACAGATAAAATATCCGAATTCGGCAAAGGATTCGCAGGGCAGACTGCTTTGCGGCGCCGGTGTAGGCGTCACACCGGATATTTTGGATCGGGTAAGTGAGCTGGTAAAGGCAAAGGTAGATGTTATTGTGATCGATTCGGCTCACGGACAATCTGCAAATGTATTGAAAACCTTACAGATCGTAAAGGAGGCGTATCCGGATTTGCAGGTGATAGCAGGAAATGTTGCAACTGCAAAGGGAACGGAGGATTTGATTAAGGCAGGCGCAGATGCGATCAAAGTAGGAATCGGACCCGGATCCATCTGTACTACCCGTGTGGTAGCTGGAATCGGTGTACCGCAGATGACGGCTATCATGGATGCGTATTCGGTAGCGGAAACATATAATATTCCTCTGATAGCGGATGGCGGTATTAAATATTCCGGCGATATTACGAAGGCACTGGCAGCAGGCGCAGATGTGTGTATGATGGGAAGTCTGCTTGCCGGAACCGATGAAAGTCCGGGAGAATTTGAACTATATCAGGGAAGAAAATATAAGGTGTATCGTGGTATGGGATCCATCTCTGCTATGGAAAATGGAAGCAGAGACCGATATTTTCAGAGTAATGCAAAGAAACTGGTTCCGGAAGGAGTAGAAGGACGTGTGGCATATAAAGGAAGCGTAGAGGATATGGTGTTCCAGTTGGTCGGTGGTCTTCGGGCAGGTATGGGTTACTGCGGATCTCAGACTATTTCTGTACTCCATGAGAAAGCGCAGTTCGTAAAGATTACGCAAGCCTCCCTAAAAGAAAGTCATCCCCATGACATTCAGATCACGAAAGAAGCGCCGAACTACAGTATTGAATAAGTATAGGATAGAAGAAAAAGGTATTACCGGAAAAGGATAGATACCTTTTTCTCATATGTCGGAAAGTATAGAAAACAAGAAAAAGAGAAAGGCGGTATGTTCCGCCTTTCTCTTTTTCTATCTATTCATCTGTAACTCCATCCGGTTATCCATATGTAACTATGGTTGTAGAGGAGTCATCTTTAAACCTTTATACATTTTGGTGTACAGACTTTTTTCGTCCTGATATAACATAAAACCACGACTTCCGTCCTTAACGATGTAAGCATACTTGTTCTTCTGGACATTCATATATAAAACCTCGTCAACGTTAAGCTCCTTTGCTTTCGCTTTCGCAGTATAAACATTCAATGGTTCGAGCTTGTATTTTTTTACTGCTTCATCCACGGTCATAGCTTTTCCCTCCTATGAATTAGTCAATTGATCGCAATCAATGATAATAAATAAAAATACCTATTGCTACCCTTTTAAAAATAGTATATTGTATATTATGAACAAAGTCAATTAGTAAAATTATATAAAAGTATTGACTTTTGCCTTGTAAAACCTAATATAAATTCGTTATTTTATATAAAGGAGACGCAAAAATGAAAGATAATGTTAATTTTCAACAAAAGCTGGATGAAAAATTGGCAGAAATCAATAAAGAAAATCAATGTCCTGCTTTGCTGCTTCATGTCTGCTGTGCACCTTGCAGCAGCTATGTCCTAGAATACTTATCCAGCTATTTTAAAATTACATTATTTTTTTATAATCCCAATATAACACGAAAAGAGGAATTTGACAAGCGGTGGTTGGAATTAGAACGCTTGTTACAAGAACTTCCGTTAGAAAATCCTGTCAAGCTGGAGATGGGAGCATATCAACCGGAGTTGTTTTTAGCGATGGCGAAGGGACTGGAGCAGGAACCGGAGAAGGGAAGACGCTGTTACCTTTGTTATGAACAGCGGCTGCGGGAAACTGCAATAAAATGTAAAGCGGAGGGCTATGATTATTTTACGACAACTTTATCTGTCAGTCCATACAAAAATGCGCAATGGTTAAATGAGATTGGAAAGCGGCTGGCAGACGAATATCAGGTGAATTATCTGGTTTCCGATTTCAAAAAGAAAAATGGGTATCAGCGTTCCATTGCGCTTTCCGAAATTTACCATTTATATCGGCAGGACTACTGCGGCTGCCAGTATTCCAAGGCGGAACGGGATCGAAGAAAGGCGGAAAAACAGGAAGAAGAAAAATAATTACAGAAAAGGACTTGAAATCCGACTGGGGGTGTGGTAAACTCTTATCAATTTAAGGACTGTCAGAAAAAGATTGGGCCTATGGCATTTGTGTTGAACCGTGCAGAGCGATAGGGGCTTATTAGTCTTTTTTTTTTGGGCAAAAACCGGAAAAGAAGGAAAAATCTTGAATCCGGTTGTGTGTTCCTTCTTCCGATGAGGGAAGCACTGCACTAAAAAATGAAAGGAACAGGTGGAAAAATGAAGGCGTTTCTGATTCTTGAAGACGGCACTGTTTTTACCGGAAAAAGTGTTGGTTCAACTAAGGAAATTATAAGTGAAATCGTATTCAATACATCAATGACCGGGTATCTGGAGGTGCTGACAGATCCCTCATATGCAGGACAGGCAGTATGTATGACCTATCCATTGATCGGCAATTATGGAATATGTCTGGAGGACGAGGAAGCGGATCGTCCTTGGCAATCCGGCTTTATCGTTCGTGAAATCGCAAAACTTCCCAGTAATTTCAGGTGTGAATCCACATTAGAACAATATTTATTAAAGCATGATATTACAGGAATTGAAGGAATTGACACCAGAGCCTTAACAAAGATCCTGCGGGAAAAGGGAACCATGAATGGCATGATTACGACGGATGCGAACTATTCCCTAGAGGAGGTTCTACCGAGAATTCGGGCATTTCGCATCGGCCATGTGGTACTGGATGTCACCTGTAAGGAGATAACGGAATATCCGGCAGAGGGAACATTGATTTATAAGGTAGCGATGATTGACTTAGGGGTAAAACGGAATATTATCCGGTCTTTACAAAAGCGGGGATGTCAGGTAACACTGTATCCGGCGGAAACTCCGGCAGAGGAAATCCTATCCGGGAATCCGGACGGTATTATGCTGACAAACGGACCGGGGGATCCGAAAAACTGTCAAACAACCATTGCACAGATCAAAAAACTGTTTGCAACAGAGGTCCCTATTTTCGCTATTTGTTTAGGACATCAGCTTCTGGCACTTGCCAACGGCGGGGATACCGAAAAAATGAAATATGGACATCGAGGAGCCAATCATCCGGTTCGGAATATGAAGAATGGAAAGGTATATATTACGACGCAAAATCATGGTTATATGGTAAAGGAAGCCTCACTGGACAGGGAAGTGGCAGAGGTCAGCTATGTGAATGTGAATGACGGTACGGTAGAGGGTGTTCACTATCTGGGAAAGAACGTACAGACGGTACAGTTCCACCCGGAGGCTTGTGCAGGACCGCTGGATACGGATTTCCTGTTTGATGAATTTATGAATATGATGGAGGTGTCGAAATAATGCCAAAGATTGCAAGCATCAAAAAAGTGGTAGTCATCGGTTCCGGCCCGATCGTGATTGGACAGGCGGCGGAATTTGACTATGCAGGAACCCAAGCTTGCCGTTCTCTGCGGGAGGAAGGCATCTGCGTTGTGTTGATCAATTCAAATCCGGCTACTATTATGACGGATAAGGATATAGCGGATAAGGTGTATATTGAACCCCTGACACCGGAAGTAGTGAAAAAGGTTATCATGAAGGAGAAACCAGACAGCGTACTTCCTACGTTGGGCGGACAGGCGGCCTTGAATATTGCAATGGAGCTGGAGGAATCCGGTTTCTTACGGGAACATAATGTCCGGTTGATCGGAACCACTGCACAGACGATTAAAAAGGCGGAGGATCGGGATGAATTCAAGAAGACCATGGAAAAGATCCATGAACCCTGTGCTCCCTCTCAAGTGGTGACTACCGTTGAGGACGGATTGGAATTTGTAAAGACTATCGGTTATCCGGCAGTACTGCGTCCGGCTTACACGCTGGGAGGTTCCGGCGGGGGCATTGCGAAAAACGAAGAAGAATTCGTCGATATTCTGGAAAATGGCCTCCGGTTAAGCCGGGTGGGACAGGTGTTGGTGGAACGCTGTATCGCCGGCTGGAAAGAAATTGAATATGAGGTAATGCGGGATGCCAACGGTACCTGTATCACCATTTGTAATATGGAAAATCTGGATCCGGTTGGTGTCCATACCGGTGACAGTATCGTTGTGGCACCTTCCCAGACGCTTGCAGACAAGGAGCATCAGATGCTGCGGAGTGCTGCATTGAATATTATCAGTGAACTGGATATTAAAGGCGGCTGTAATGTACAGTTTGCATTGAACCCGGATTCATTTGAATACTGCGTTATCGAAGTAAATCCAAGAGTAAGCCGCTCCTCCGCACTGGCGTCGAAGGCGACCGGCTATCCTATCGCAAAGGTTGCCGCAAAGATCGCTTTGGGGTACCATTTGGATGAGATTAAAAATGCAGTCACAGGCAAGACATATGCCAGCTTTGAACCAACGTTGGATTATGTGGTAGTGAAGATTCCACGCCTTCCTTTTGATAAATTTATCAAAGCAAAACGGACGCTGACTACGCAGATGAAAGCGACCGGAGAGGTTATGAGTATCTGCACGAACTTCGAGGGAGCTTTAATGAAGGCACTCCGCTCATTGGAGCAGCATGTGGACAGTTTGATCTATCTGGATTATGACAAACGTCCGCTAGAGGAGATTCATGAACGACTTTATAAGGTAGATGACCGGCGGATTTTCGTGATCGCAGAAGCAATCCGCAGGGGAATCTCATTAGGAGAGATTCATTCGATCACCAAAGTTGACGTCTGGTTCTTAGACAAGATTGCAAATCTCGTAAAACTGGAGCAGCAGCTAAAGGAAGCCAAAGAACTGAGCCGGGAATTGATGTTGGAAGCAAAGCGGATGGAATTCCCGGATAAGGTGATCGGACAGCTTGTAGGAAAGACGGAAAAGGAGATCAAAGAGCTGCGTTATTCTATGGGAATCCATGCCGCTTATAAGATCGTAGATACCTGTGCAGCGGAGTTTGAAGCAACGACACCGTATTATTATTCCTGCTTTGATGGAGAAAATGAAGTACCCAAAGAGCATAAGAAAAAGAAGATTATGGTCTTGGGTTCCGGCCCGATCCGGATCGGACAGGGAATCGAATTCGATTATTGTTCCGTACATTCCACTTGGGCATTGAAGGAACAGGGCTATGAGACGATCATTGTCAATAACAATCCGGAAACGGTAAGTACGGATTTTGATATTGCAGATAAGCTGTATTTTGAACCGCTGACGCCGGAGGACGTAGAATCCATCGTGAATCTGGAACAGCCGGACGGGGCTGTGGTGCAGTTTGGCGGACAGACTGCGATTAAGCTGACGGAAGCCCTGTTGAAAATGGGTGTTAATATTTTAGGAACCAGTGCGGAGAATGTGGATGCCGCAGAGGATCGGGAGTTGTTTGACGAGATTTTGGAGGAATGCTGTATTCCGAGACCGGCAGGACGAACGGTGTTTACCTGTGAGGAAGCACTGGCAGCGGCACACGAGCTGGGGTATCCGGTACTGGTCCGCCCGTCCTATGTGCTGGGCGGAGCAGGAATGCAGATTGCCATTGCAGATAAGGATATTGAGGAATTCATGGAGGTAATTAACCGAAATGTTCAGGAACACCCGATCCTGGTAGATAAATACCTGATGGGAAAAGAGGTTGAGGTCGATGCAGTCTGCGACGGTGAAGATATTGTCATTCCGGGTATCATGGAGCATGTGGAACGAGCGGGCATTCATTCCGGTGACAGTATTTCCGTTTATCCGGCAGGACTTTCGGATAAGATTAAGCGTGTGATTGCCGACTATACTCGAAAACTGGCAAACAGCCTTCATGTGATCGGACTGATCAATATTCAGTTCATTGTTTTTCAGGAAGAAGTCTATGTGATTGAAGTCAATCCCCGTTCTTCCAGAACGGTTCCTTATATCAGCAAAGTGACGGGCATTCCGATCGTAGATCTGGCGTCCAGAGTGATCACGGGAGCCAAATTAAAGGATTTGGGATATACGCCCGGTTTACAGCCGGAATCGGAATACTATGCCATTAAAATGCCGGTGTTCTCTTTTGAGAAACTGCGGGGAGCCGAGATCAGCTTAGGGCCGGAAATGAAATCCACTGGTGAATGTCTTGGTATTTCAAAGGATTTCAACGAAGCGCTATATAAGGCCTTTTTAGGCGCCGGCGTGCATCTGCCAAAGCATAAAAAGATGATACTAACGGTGAAGGATGCAGACAAGCTGGATGCTATCGATACCGGAAGACGGTTTCAAGCATTGGGCTATGAAATCTATGCGACTAAGAGTACTGCACGGGTATTGCGGGAAAATGGCGTAGCGGCAAAGGACATTAACAAGGTGGAAGAACCCTCACCCAATCTGTTGGATTTGATTTTAAGCCATGAGATTGACTTGATTATTGATACGCCTTCCCAAGGAGTGGAGCATAGTAAGGATGGGTTTATCATCCGTCGCCATGCTATCGAAACTGGCGTATATTGTCTGACTAGTCTGGATACGGCAAATGCCCTGTTAGACAGCTTGGAAGCAGGCAACAAGGATCTGACAGTGATTGACATCGGAGAGATTAAGTCGGTAGAAGAACAATAACGATCAGGAAAATGTGGTACTATAAGCTTAGTGATTATGTTAAACAAAAATACGGAATGAAGTTATATAAGCTGGCTTTGGACGGGGGAAGAACCTGTCCGAACCGGGATGGTACCTGTGGAGAGCGGGGCTGTATCTTTTGCAGCGGACGTGGCTCCGGAGAATTTGCGCCGAAACCGGAACTGGGAATACGGGAGCAGCTTATAGAGGCAAAACAGCTTATCAAAAAAAAGCTGCCAAAGGGTGAAACGGGATATATTGCATATTTCCAAGCCTTTACCAATACCTATGGAAGCGTAGAAGAATTGGAACCAAAGTTCCGGACTGCCATAGAAGATCCGGAAGTGCGGGTGCTTTCGATTGCTACAAGACCGGACTGTATTCCGGAGGATATTTTAGAACTGTTGGAACGCTTAAATCAGATAAAACCTGTATGGGTAGAGCTGGGACTACAGACGATCCATCCGAAAACAGCGGCTTATATCCGGCGGGGATATGAGCTTTCGGTATATGACAGTGCCATAGCGAAATTAAAAGAGCGGAATATAGAGGTAATTACCCATGTTATTCTGGGATTACCGAGGGAAACAAAGGAGGATATGCTGGAAACGGTAAGGTATGTAGGACATACAGGAACGCAGGGAATTAAGCTGCAGCTTTTGCATATCCTTAGAGGAACGGATCTGGAAACGGAATATCGACAAGGGACTATTACCTGTCTGTCGCTTCCGGCATATATAGACATACTGGAAGTCTGTATCCGCTGTCTGCCAAGGAACATGGTGATCCACCGTCTGACCGGAGATGGAGATAAGCGGCTTTTGCTGGCTCCGGCATGGAGCAAAGATAAGCGTCTGGTATTGAACACGATTGAACGGGAATTCAAAAAACGGGAGGTAGAGCAGGGAAGCCTCTGGCTGGAATAACGGCAGGTTTATTAGAGGTTTAGAAGCTTTCTTGCGTTTTCACCCAGAATAGCGGCTTCTTCCTCTTGTGATAACCCTAATCTGCGTACCTGCTGCAGATCGTTTTTCTGACTGTGCCAGGGGGAATCGGTAGCAAACAGAATGCGATCCGCACCATGCTCCTGAATGATTCGAAGCAGTTGTTTTGTTTCGATATGTCCAAAGGTGTAGGCAAGGTCAAAATAGACGTTTTTACCGACCAGAAGGGCTTCTACCTGATCCCATTGCTGGTATCCTCCGGTATGAGCGAGAATAATCTTGGCATCATTGGGCTGCTTTGCGTGGTCTTCTACATATTCCAGCATTCGGAGCGCTTCTTCCGGCGGACAATGAACTTCATTCGGCAGACCGATGTCGATGCCGGCATGAATGGTGACTAAAAAACCAAGGTCAACAGCATAGGTAATGATAGCTAAATATCTGGGATCAGATATGTGAACCTTTTGATAATCCGGATGCAGTTTGATTCCGGGAAGCCCCAAGGCCTTGATCTGTTCCAGTTCTCCCTTATAATCCGTACTGTCCGGATGAATGCCGCCAAAGGAAAGAATCCCGTCGGTCCCATGGATAGAGGCGGCATATTGATTCAGACTGTGAAACTGAGAAGGCTTGGTTACAACGGGCAATACGACGGAATAATCAATCCCGGCTTCTTTCATAGATGCTTTTAGACCGCTTAAAAGCCCGTCGCTTTGCGCCTGAATACGGGCAAAATTTTCTAATTTTTCAATGGTTCCGGCGGCAATCCGCTCCGGAAAGATATGCGTATGAAAATCAATGATCATTTTTTTCTCCTGTTACAATCGTGTTTCTGATACTGCATTCCTCATTATAGCAAAAAAACAGGAATCTTCAAGAAGCTGCTTTCCATTTTTTTCATGCTTCGAGGCAAGTTGCATAAAAAGTTTTGTGCAAATCGTAAAAGAGTGAAAAAGAATAAAATAGGCATTGGATTATATTGTGTAATATGCTATAATTTTATTCAGAATTTTAGCGATAATGGGGAGGAAAACATATGGACAACATAATAATGACATCCGGTTCCGATATTCAGGGCTATGAAATTACCGAATACCTAGGATTGGTAAGCGGACAGACCGCTCTGGCAGCCAAGTTCTTTCAGGAATTTTCCGGCATTACGGAAATGGATGAAAAGGAAAGTAAGGCATTGACCAAGAAACTGTCTCAGGTTCATCAGACCGCAGTGCAGATTTTGGAGGAAGAAGCACTGAAGCGGGGGGCGAATGCTGTAATTGGTATCACGATTCGTTATAATGAATTGATGAGCAGTATCATGAGCAATACCATCGGGATCATTGCCACCGGTACAGCGGTACAGGTAAGGGAGAAGGAGAATCGGAATTACGAGGGTGTTCATCAGGATCTGTATGTTACAGACTATTATACCAAACTGCTGCTTCGTCCGGTACAGGTGCGGATTCGTGCAGACAAGAATACCACTAGAATTTCTCCGATCTTTATGAATTATCGGAATGAAGAGATTCGTGCAATCCGTGCGGATGTAGAACTTACTACATATTATGAAGAAAAACTGGTACTTCGGGATATGGACTTCACATTCGAGAAAAATAATGTTTCTCAGTTGGAAGCGGATTGGATCGAGTGTGATATTAAGGAACGGGAAGTAAAAATGATCAAGGACGCAAAGATTGTTGTCCGGAAATATGTTACTTCAAGAAAAGTGGTTGACTGTGAGGAGCTTCCGATCAGTACAGAGCTTTCCTACCGCCGGTTAGAGAGCCTGAAGAAGAAACGTGGGATTGATGCGGTAGTGAAGTATCAGTCAAACGGTATGATCTGGACATGTGTCTGCGGCTGTATCAACAAGGTTAGTGATGCGGAATGCGACGTCTGCGGCAGAAAAGAGGCAGAGATCAAAAAGGATCTGAGCTTTGATTATGAGACGATGTTAAAGAAGCTGGCAGAGCAGAGTAATGTAACGGAAATGAAGAATGTGATCTTATCAGAATATATCAAGGATATTGATCCGGATTCCCGTATGGAATTACTTCAGACACTGGAATCTGCACTGCAATATGAGAAGACCCGTGGAGACATGAAGGAAGTTGTGATCGAAAAAGTACAGAATATCTTTGAATCATAAGAAACTAAGCGGATAGGATGAATGACCGGCGGATGCCTTAGCCGGTGCGAAGGGGAATACAGGGCGATGACGGAAAAAGTCACCGCCTTGTTTCCTTTTGTGTTTGACCGTTTTAAATGACACTACATGGCAGAAAACAGGAGGAACTAGGGATGAAACAATATTTAATGGCATTGGATCAGGGAACGACAAGTTCACGCTGCATGCTCTTTGACCGAAAGGGACGGATTGTCAGCATGGCACAAAAGGAATTTACTCAATACTATCCGCAGGCTGGCTGGGTAGAACATGACCCCATGGAAATCTGGTCCACCCAGATGGGAGTTGCAAGAGAAGCGATGGAACAGGCTGACATCAGTTATAAGGAAATTGTGGGGTTGGGAATTACAAACCAGAGGGAAACAACGATCGTCTGGGACCGGGAAACCGGTGTGCCTGTTTATCCGGCTATTGTATGGCAGTGCCGCAGGACGGCAAAAGACTGTGACCGTTTGAAGGAGCAGGGAAAGGAAGCATGGATTTATCAGAAGACTGGTTTGAAGCTGGATGCTTATTTTTCTGCGACTAAGCTGCAATGGATACTGGATCATGTGGAGGGCGTAAGAGAACGGGCAAAGCGGGGAGAAGTATTGTTTGGAACGGTAGACAGCTGGCTGATCTGGAAGTTGACGAAAGGAAAAGTCCATGCGACGGATTATACCAATGCTGCCCGGACGATGCTGTTTAATATTGTAGAAAAACAGTGGGATAAAGAGCTTTTAGAATTGTTTCAGATTCCGGAGCAAATGCTGCCAAAGGTGCATGATTGCGCATATTTGTACGGAGAAACGGATGCCACCTTGTTTGGGGGACCGATCTCCATTGCCGGTGTAGCGGGCGACCAGCAGGCATCGTTATTCGGACAGGCCTGTTTTCAAAGGGGAGCGTGTAAGAACACATATGGGACCGGCGGATTTTTATTGATGAATGTTGGCGAGACTCCGGTTTTTTCCCAAAACGGTCTGTTGACAACGGTTGCATGGGGATTAAACGGGTCCCTGACCTATGCGTTAGAAGGTTCTGTGTTCGTGGCAGGTGCTGCTATTCAATGGCTGCGGGATGAAATGGGGATGATCTCTTCTGCGGAGGAATCGGAAGCACTTGCAAGATCTGTGGAGGATACGAACGGTGTTTATATGGTTCCTGCTTTCGTAGGACTGGGAGCGCCTTACTGGGATGCCTATGCAAGAGGAATCCTGACCGGATTGACACGGGGAACAAATCGGAAGCATATTGTCCGTGCGGCTTTAGAATCACTGGCTTATCAGACCTATGATGTGGTGGAACTGATGGAACAGGAGGCGGGCATAAAAAACCTGCCATGCTTGAAGGTAGACGGCGGCGCCAGCGCAAATGATTTTTTGATGCAGTTTCAGGCAGAAATATTGCAGGCAGAAATCCAGAGACCGGGCTGTATTGAAACGACAGCACTGGGAGCGGCATATCTGGCGGGGCTTGGAATAGGCTTTTATACGGATACGGAAGAAATCAAGGGAAATTGGCAGAAAGAACGAAGCTTCCTTCCTGTGATGCATGAAGAATACCGGAAGTCTAAGATAAAGGGCTGGAGGGCAGCGGTAGAACAGGCTATGCAGCATCCGAATTAAGAAATGGATAAGAAAAAGAAAATTGAGTTTCCATTGATAAAATGCTATACTGGCCTCACGAATACAGGGCAGGATGGAAAGGAGAAAGTACATGAATACAAAACGGTCCGTAGTTCTGTTTGATCTGGACGGTACTTTATTAAATACACTTGCAGATTTGCGTGAGGCGGTAAACTATGCGTTAAGGGAATACGGGTATCCGCTAAAAAGTATGGAAGAAATCCGTATGTCAGTAGGAAACGGAGTAGGAAAATTGATGGAACGTGTACTTCCGGACGGAAAAGAAACCTCCTGCTACGAGCAGTGTCTGCATACGTTCCGTACATATTATTCGGAACATATGCAGGATTTTACCCGGCCTTATCCGGGTGTTTGTGAGCTTTTGACAGCGTTGAAGAAGAAAGGCTTCCGTCTCGGAATTGTTTCTAACAAGTTCGATGCGGCAGTAAAAGCGTTAAGTCGTGATTATTTTGGAGATTTGATAGATGTAGCGATCGGGGAATCTCCGGAAGTCCGAAAAAAACCGGCGCCGGACTGCGTACTGGAGGCCATTCGTCTACTGGGAGCTGTTAAAGAAGAAGTTCTGTATGTGGGAGATTCCGATGTTGATGTAGCAACGGCACATAATGCAGGGATTCCCTGCATTGGAGCTGTCTGGGGGTTTCGTGGACGCAGTGTACTGTTAAAAGCAGGAGCCGATGAATTGATCGGGAATCCGATAGAACTGTTACAGTTGTTAGAAAATGAGAAACAATAAAAATGCAAGACAGGAAATGAGGCGTTGAAATGAAGGCACAGTATGTTCAGTATCTGGAAGAGAGGGGATATATCCGGGAGTGGAAAAATATGCCTTATCTCTATGTGCGGAAAGAGGGACAAGTCTGCTATTGTGTCATGCTTGTAGATGAGATCTCCTCCCTTACGGTATTAGAGCAAAAAAGGAAAGAGATTCAGATGCGCTATGAGGTGCTGGGACTTTCTGTTCGGCATCTCTGCATCCTGTGCCAGAAAAACGCCATGTTTTCCCAAGAAATCTTAACGATGGTCGGACAGGAAGCCAATCTTTGGCTGTTGGCAAATGATCAGAACCGGGTATTTTGCTACGAGCATCAGCCGGAAGAATTCGATGGACTGAAACAGGGGCTGGAAGCACTGCCTCTGCGGGAGTTTTTTGGATTCTTCCGTTATGTCACATGGAAAAACGCTCCGTGGGTAACGCTTGGACTGATTTTGATCAATCTGCTTTGCTTTGTGATTCCGGTTGCAACCGGACGATATGGAGATTTTTTAAGATTTGGGAAAAATTTATACAGCCTGACTCTGGGACAGGGAGAATACTGGAGGCTGATAACCCATATGTTCCTTCATGGGGATTTTAATCATTTATGGAGCAATATGCTGATGTTGGGGATACTAGGATTATATGTAGAACCTGCAATCGGCCATACGCAGTTTACACTGATCTATTTTTTGTCCGGCGTTATGGCCGGAATATGGTCATTGATATCGAATGTAGATAGTTTCGGTTCAATCGGAGCCTCTGGCGCTATCTATGGAATACTGGGAGTTCTTCTGGCAATGGTCTTGGTTTGCAAAAAAGATTATAAGGGAAAACTACCGAATCTGTCTCCGGGATGGGTGGCGTTTTTGTGCGTTGCGAGTCTGGTGAACGGGTTCTTTGAAATCCGAGTGGATAATGCCGCACATTTTGGCGGAATAATAGCAGGTTTTTTCTTGTTGATTTTGACTAATAAAATCCGTAAAATTTGCACATAATCTGCAAAAACATAGCGGTTACTGGTTGTAAAAGAAAAATCAATGTGTTAAACTTAAAATAGTGAAAATTGTGGGGTGTTAAGAGTTGGGCATCAGCTATGCAGTGGTGACAAAGGTAAAGGAACTTACCGAAACAAGGCAATATGGGGAAGCACTGGATCTTTTGGAGGGAGAAGATATTTTTCAATCTCTGAATCCGCAATTTCTGCGGAGCTGTGGGGAAGTTTATTTGGAAAACAACCGATATTATGAAAGCCGGGAGGCTTTGATAAGAGCCCATATCATGGCACCGGAGGGGAACCGAATCATATATGATTTGGTTCATCTGTATCTTAGAATGGGATATTTCCAACGTGCAAAAAGGTACTATGAGCTTTATGTGTTTCATGCGGCACAGGATGATGTAGGGAAGCTGTATCTGCAATATATGATACAAAAGGCGAATCGGGTGGAAGCCTGTGAATTGCTAAACATTCTGGAACGGGCATGCGAGGAACAGTATTCAGACGAATGGGGCTTTGAACTTGCACTTTTATATGCCTCACTGGGTATGAAGGAGAAAATGAAGGAAGAATGTATCCATATAATGGCCGCCTTTCGGAATTCTCCCTATTGTACGCTGGCAGAGGATTTGAAAAAAGAACAGTATGACATCAGCAATTCCTATTTTCGTTTTCCACTCATGGAAGCAGAGGAGGATCTGGAAACCTATGCATCGCTCCTGCCTATGGAAGAAAAACAGCTGGAAAAAGATATGTTAAAGATTCATCCGCCGGCACCGGTAATTCTTCAAATGGAAGATGACGACGGTACAGAAGAGCCTGTTCCGGAACGAAAAGAAAACGGATTCGGCTTAAAGATTCCGTTTGGAAAAAAACGGGGAAAGGAAGCTGAAAAAGGAAAAGCAGATTCCTCGGACGGGGCAACAATGGCATCTGAAGCGACATCGGACGAACAGCGGGAAACAAAAACGGAATCGGATTCTGAAGAAACAGAGAAGAATCCGGAGATGGCGATTACCCAAGAGGGACAAAAGACAGAAGACAGGAATTCGGATGAAAGCTCCACGCAGACGAGAGCAGATACGGAAGATGTTTCGGCCTATATCGAAGCAGTGATGAAATCCGTTGCGGATATCGAAGCTTCTGCGGTAGAGGAAATGAAAAATCCTATCTCCTTTGAGCATATTACAGATACCACAGGAAGCGCAGGAACTTCCGATGTGTCTCCGGAGGAGGCTTCAGAAGGAAAAATCTATCAACCTAAGCTGGTACAAGTTGAAGAAAATCTCAGTCCAAAGGAACGCTTAGAGCAGCTGATGAAGCTGATTGAAGCGGAACGTGCGGAGGAAAACAAAAAAAAGGAATCTGTTCCACAAGAGGAAGAGGAATTGGATTTAGATGAGTTTTTGATGGATTTGGTTGGAGCCAGTACAATTACACAGGCAATGGTAAAATCCTATCGGGAGGAAACGCAATCCGGTCAGGAAGAAAATGACAAGAAAAACGAAGGATAAAGAAAGAAAAACGATAACGATAGAAAGGAGAGCCTACAGGAAGTTATGAATGAGAGAGATGCATTAATTGCAGCTGTAAGAGCTCAGGTAGAAAAGGAAAAGGCAGCAAAAGCGGCAAAGCTTGCCAAGGAGCAGGAAATGCTGGGGCAGACTTCTGCCAGTCAGTCCCCGTCTCAGACGACTCAGAAATTCCGCCCGTGGAATCCAGAAGGAGATAAAAAGGCTGTTGAAGATAAGAAAGAGGAAGCGGTCAATCCGGTAGAAGTAAAAAGCAGCGAGGCAAAGACAGCAGAGGAGACAAGAGAAGAATCGATTTCAGAAAAACAGCCGGAAGCGACAAAGGAAAAACAGACAGAAATCTTTGAAGGAATATCCGGGAATGACGGAGATGGTGTGACGCTGGATAATGCAGGTAACGTCGGTGAAACCTTGGATAATTTCGGGCTGAATGACGGTTCCTTGGAAGAATCGGGTATGCCTGCTTCCGGGCTTGGATTATCCGATGATATACTTGGCGGTGAGTCGGAAACTAAGCCGGAATCAAAGCCGGTAATCAAGAATTCCGATGCATCGGATGATCCGGTACTGGATGAACAGGGAAATGTGATCAATGTGATTCCGGTGGAACAAAAGGGACTGGATCCAAACAATGTTAAGAGTATGTATGACATTGAATTCTCAGATGATGAGGATGAGAAGAAATATGAAGCCGCAAAGCGGGAAGAAGAAGAACGTCTGGCGGAGGAGGCCCGAAAGGCGGAAGCGGTCAGAAGAAAAATGGCTGAGCTGGCAGACATAGAGAAGCAGAAAAAGGATAAATGGAAGGCGGAAGAAGAAGCACGGAGAAAGGCGGAGGAAGAAGCTCGTAAGAAGGCGGAAGAGGAAGCCAGACGAAGAGCCGAGGAAGAAGCTCGTAGAAAGGCGGAAGAGGAAGCCAGAAAGAAGGCGGAGGAAGAAGCTCGTAGAAAGGCGGAAGAGGAAGCCAGAAAGAAGGCGGAGGAAGAAGCTCGTAAAAAGGCCGAGGAGGAAGCAAGGCGGAAAGCGGAAGAAGAAGCCAGAAGGAAGGCCGAGGAAGAAGCCAGACGGAAAGCCGAAGAAGAAGCAAAACGGAAGGCGGAAGAAGAGGCCAGACGAAAGGCGGAAGAGGAAGAACGACAAAGGGCGTTAGAGGAAGCCAGACGAAAAGCCGAGGAAGAAGAACGTCTTCGGATGGAGGCTGAGATCAAACGTCGTACCGAGGCCAGAAAGAAGGCGGAGGAAGAAGCAAGGCGGAAAGCAGAGGAAGAACGACAGCGTCTGCTGGAAGAAAGACGACGGAAAGCAGAGGAAGAGGCAGAACGTATTCGACAGATTGAAGCCCGCAGGCAGGAAGAAGAATTAAGAAGGAAGGCGGAAGAAGATGCTCGCAAGAAAGCTGAGGAAGAAGCTCGTAGAAAGGCTGAAGAGGAAGCTCGCCAAAAAGCGGAAGAAGAGGCTCGCAAAGCGGAGGAAGCGGCTCGCCAGAAAGCAGAAGAGGAAGCTCGCCAGAGGGCGGCGGAAGAAGCTCGTAAGAAAGCTGAGGAAGAAGCTCGCAGAAAGGCTGAAGAAGAAGCTCGTAAGAAGGCTGAAGAAGAGGCTCGCCAGAAGGAAGAAGCACTAAAACAGGCAGAGGAAGCTGCTCTGCAGGAGGCTCAAGAAAAGCTGCGGCAGAAGGCAATAGCAGAAGAGGCCGCTCGAAAAGGAATGACAGAAAAAGAACCATCGGTTCCAAAGGAAGCGGTAAAACAAGAAGCGCCTGTCCAAGATAAAGAGATACTGAAAGAAGAACCTGTCCAAAATGAAGAAGGAAAGCAAGAAGCATCTGTTCCGGTTGAAGAGACCAAGCAGGAAGCACCTGTTCCGGAGACAGCAACTGAGCAGGCAGGCGAAGAAGCAACAGCCAAACCGGAAGAAAATGCAACCTCTGATCTGCCAAAGGGAGCGGAAGAATTTTTAGGTAAGTATATGTCGATCGAGGCGATCAGCCGACAGATGAAGGAAGCTATTTGGTCCATTGACGAAAAACGGGAAGAGCCTAAAAATATTGTGATCCTTTGTAAGCATGGCTTCGGAACGACCAATATTGGGATCGATTTTGCAAAGAGCTATTATTCTATGGGCCTTTGTAAAAACAGCACGGTTGCTGTCATAAAGGCAGCGGCATTCAATAAGGTAGATCTGACTTCTGCGGTAGGAAAGCTTCAGGGAGGATGTCTGGTTATTGAAAATGCCGGTAATGTGAAGCCGGAAAAGGTGGAACAGTTAGCGGATATGATAGGAAATCCGGACAATGATATTGCTGTGATTCTGACCGGTGAGATAGAGTCCCTTTCCCGATTGTTCTCAAGCAATCGAAAGCTGGTGCCATATTTTAAGCATTTGATCCAGATGCATCGAATTGATAACGGTGCGGTTTATGAGATCGCAAAGAATTACATTGCACAGTTAGGGTATCGTGCGGAGGAAAAAGCGCTTGCGAAACTGAAAACGCTTATGCTCGGTGTAGAAGACGGAAATCTGGATCGGGTTCTGAAGATGGTAAATGATGCTGTCAGCAGAGCAGAGGATCGGATGTTCTTAGAACTGGGTGGTGTAGATTCTGCTATGGAAAATAAGGTACTGATCGAGTCGGATTTTGAATAAGTAGGGAGGCTGCCTGAGGTTCCCGGCATTTACCGGGAGCTTTAGACAGCCAATCTTTTTGACTTTCAGAAGATAGTGACAGAATGGATTAGGAAAGCAAAGTGAAAGAGGGACGCATATGTTTGATATGGATATAGGGATAGACCTGGGAACAGCAAATGTGCTGGTTTACGTCAAGGGCATGGGAGTCGTGATCAATCAGCCTTCCGTGGTAGCATTTGAAAAAGATACGAAAAAGCTGATTGCGATTGGAACCAAAGCAAAAAAGATGATTGGACGGGTGCCGGAAAACATAGATGTGATCCGTCCGCTGAAACAAGGAGTCATTTCAGATTACACCGTAACAGAAAGAATGCTGAAAGCATTTATAAAGCAAGCCATGAGCCGGAAAGCAACTTTACGCAGGCCGAAGGTCTGTATTTGTGTGCCAAGCGGTGTCACAGAGGTGGAACGCCGGGCAGTGGAGGATGCGGCTTACCGAACGGGAGCCAGGTCAGTTCTGATTATGGAGGAACCGGTAGCGGCGGCCATTGGCGCAAACGTAGATATTATTCAGCCCTGTGGAAATATGGTGGTCGATATTGGAGGCGGAACAACAGATATTGCAGTTATTTCCTTAGGTGGTCTGGTTGTCAACCGTTCTTTAAAGGTAGCAGGTGACGACTATAATGAAGCGATGATCAAATATATCCGTAGAAAATACAATTTGTTGATCGGGGAACCTACGGCAGAGGAGATTAAGATTGAGATCGGAAGTGTTTATCCCAGACCTTCAGACGATTATATGGAAGTAAAAGGACGAAATCTTCTAAACGGACTTCCGGACCGGATACAGGTATCAGCGAATGAAACGATTGAAGCATTTAGTGAGGTGACTGCACAGATATTAAATGCGATTCTGGGGGTTCTGGAAATTTGTCCGCCGGAGCTGGCGGCAGATATTTCCCAGAGAGGAATCGTGCTGTCCGGGGGTGGAAGTATGATATATGGTATGGAACAATTGATTGAAGCAAAGACCGGTATTCAGGCTATGGTAGTGGAACAGGCATTAGAGGCGGTTGCGTTGGGAGCCGGGAAATCCGTAGAATTTATGCATAAGTTAAAAAAGGATTCGTAAAATGATACATGATTTTCTTCCGATTACAGTTGAAGATATGAAAAAACGGGGCTGGGATTATGTGGATTTTGTCTATGTAATCGGCGATGCATATGTTGACCACCCTTCTTTTGGACCGGCAATTATCAGCCGCTGTCTGGAAGCAAACGGATACCGGGTTGGAATCATTTCCCAACCGGACTGGAAACGAGAGGACAGTATAAGTATTTTTGGAAAACCAAGATTGGGATTCCTGATCTGTGGCGGAAATATGGATTCCATGGTAAACCATTATACTGTATCGAAACGGAAGCGAAGCACAGATGCCTATACGCCGGGAGGCATCATGGGAAAACGTCCGGATTATGCAACGATAGTATATGGGAATCTGATAAGGCGTAATTATAAGGATAGTCCGATTATCATCGGCGGAATAGAAGCCAGCCTGCGGCGGTTGGCACATTATGATTACTGGTCGAATCAGGTTCGGCGTTCGGTTCTTTTAGACGCACAGGCGGATATTCTGGTTTACGGTATGGGTGAACGTGCAATGATCGAGCTTGCGGATGCTTTAAACAGCGGCATACCGGTTCAGGAGGTCACCTACCTTGCCGGGACAGTTTATAAGACCAGCCGGTTGGATTCGGTGTATGACGCTGTTCGATTGCCGGACTATGACCGGGTAAAAGCAGATAAACGGACATATGCTGAAAGCTTCTATATCCAGTATTGCAATACGGATCCGTATTCCGGTAAACGGTTGATCGAATCCTATGGAAAAAAACAGTTTGTAGTGCAAAATCCACCGGCAAAGCCATTATCCCAGTCCGAACTGGATCGGGTGTATGCCTATGATTATATGCGGACATATCATCCGTCTTATGAGGCGTTAGGTGGTGTACCGGCAATCCAAGAGGTGAAGTTCAGCCTGATCAGTAACCGGGGCTGCTTTGGCGGCTGCAATTTTTGCGCCTTGACCTTTCATCAGGGAAGGATCGTGCAGGCAAGAAGTCATGAGTCGATTCTGGAAGAAGCCAAGCAGATGCTCTGGGATCCGGAATTTAAAGGCTATATCCACGATGTAGGCGGACCGACTGCTAATTTCCGGCATAGAGCCTGTGAAAAGCAGGCGATTCGGGGAGCGTGTCCTAATAAGCAGTGTCTGTTTCCGAAGCCATGTGAAAACCTGAAAATAGAACATCAGGACTATCTGGAACTGTTGCGAAAACTTCGGGAACTGCCGGGGGTGAAAAAGGTCTTTGTTCGATCCGGTATCCGGTTTGATTACGTTATGGCGGATTCGGATCAGACTTTTTTACGTGAGCTTTGTAAGCATCATGTAAGCGGACAACTGAAGGTAGCTCCCGAACATATTGCCGATCCGGTGCTGAAAAGGATGGGAAAGCCGGAAAATAAGGTGTATCAGCAATTTGTCCGAGCGTTTCAGAAAATCAATGCGGAATTGGGGAAAAAGCAATATCTGGTTCCCTATCTGATGTCCTCGCATCCCGGTTCAACTCTAAAAGAAGCCGTCCGGTTGGCGGAATATCTAAGGGATTTAGGATATATGCCGGAACAGGTACAGGATTTTTACCCTACCCCGTCTACCATTTCTACCTGTATGTATTACACCGGGCTTGACCCAAGAACCATGGAACCGGTCTATGTCCCGGTTAATCCGCATGAGAAAGCGATGCAGCGGGCCTTGATCCAGTATCGGAATCCTAAAAACTATGATCTGGTGGAGGAAGCGCTGCGGCTTGCAGGGAGAACGGATCTGATCGGTTATGATAAGAAATGTCTGATCCGTCCCCGACAGAAAACGGAAAATCAGGAAAGAAAAAAGATGCAGGAAAAAATAAAAAAGAAGAAAAAAGTGATACGAAACGTCCATCCGGCAAAAAAAAGATAGGAATCATAAGGGGAAACGACCGATTTTTCCAAGGATACTCCCTTTGATTTAGGTTGCAAAGGGGGCAGAAATATGCTAAAATACTCACAGTTGTGTGCGGACTTTGTGAACTGCCGTCTGAACACAAATGAGCAAAAGGAAAATATGGAGGATGATTGTGTTATGTCAAAAAAAGTAGTATTAGCAGGTGCTTGTCGTACTGCAATCGGAACGATGGGCGGTCAGTTAAGTACCGTACCGGCGGCAGAGCTGGGTTCCATTGTGATCAAGGAGGCTTTAAGCCGTGCAGGTGTTGCGCCGGAGCAGGTTGACCATGTTTATATGGGCTGCGTTATTCAGGCAGCGCAGGGACAGAATGTGGCTCGTCAGGCTTCCATTAAGGCAGGACTTCCTGTTGAAGTACCGGCAGTTACGGTGAATGTTGTCTGCGGTTCCGGTTTGAACTGTGTAAATATGGCTGCACAGATGATTCAGGCAGGCGATGCCGATATTGTCGTTGCAGGCGGTATGGAGAATATGTCTATGGCTCCGTATGCATTGAAGCAGGGACGGTTCGGTTACCGAATGGGCAATAATACAGTAGTCGATACCATGGTAAACGACGCATTGTGGGATGCATTTAACAATTACCATATGGGTATCACCGCAGAAAATGTATGTGAAAAATATGGAATTACGAGAGAAGAACTGGACAAGTTCGCCGCATGGAGCCAGCAAAAGTGTGAGGCTGCCATGAAGGCAGGCAAGTTTAAGGATGAGATCGTTCCGGTTGAGGTAAAGACCAAGAAGGCTACCGTTACGGTGGATACGGATGAGGGACCTCGTCCGGGAACGACTGCTGAAGGAATCGCAAAACTTCGTCCTGCATTTAAGCCGGATGGAATCGTAACAGCGGGAAATGCTTCCGGTATCAATGACGGTGCGGCTGCAATCGTTGTTATGAGCGAAGAAAAAGCAAAGGAATTAGGCGTTACACCGATGGCTACGTTTGTAGCCGGTGCGTTAGGCGGAGTGGATCCGGCAATCATGGGAATCGGTCCGGTTGCTGCGACAAATAAGGTAATGGCTAAGACAGGAATGAAGATTGATGACTTTGAACTGATCGAAGCAAATGAAGCGTTTGCCGCACAATCAATCGCTGTTCAGAGAGATTTAGGCTTCAAGGATGAAGTATTAAATGTAAACGGTGGTGCAATCGCATTGGGACATCCGGTTGGCGCTTCCGGCTGTCGTATTCTGGTTACATTGCTTCATGAGATGCAGAAGCGGGATGCAAAGACCGGTCTTGCAACATTGTGTATCGGCGGCGGTATGGGCTGTGCAACCGTAGTAAAACGTGATTGATGGAAAAGCAGCTTCGGCAGCAGGAGCCGGAGCAGAAGAGATCGGAGAGGTCTGCCTACGCAGACGTCTCCGGATTTCATAAATAAAAGGAATAAAGGAGAAAACCACATGGAATTCATTACGTATGAGCAGGAAGGATTTGTGGGCATTGTAACCATCAATCGCCCGAAGGCATTAAATGCTTTGAACAGTCAGGTGCTGGAAGAATTGCAGGAAACCTTTCAGGCTATTGACTTAGAGGCCACCAGAGCGGTCATCTTGACTGGAGCAGGGGAAAAGTCCTTTGTAGCCGGAGCGGATATTGGTGAGATGTCAACGCTTACTAAGAAAGAAGGAGAGGCGTTTGGGAAGAAAGGAAATGATGTCTTTCGTATGATTGAAACCTTTCCGATTCCCGTGATTGCTGCAATCAATGGATTTGCATTAGGCGGCGGCTGTGAGATTTCCATGAGCTGTGACATCCGTATCTGTTCTGAAAATGCGGTATTCGGCCAGCCGGAGGTTGGACTTGGTATTACACCGGGCTTTGGCGGTACGCAAAGACTGGCTCGTCTGGTTGGTCCGGGAATGGCAAAGCAGATGATCTACGGAGCAAGAAATATCAAAGCAGACGAAGCATATCGGATCGGTTTGGTAAATGCAGTTTACTCACAGGAAGAACTGATGATGGAAGCAAAGAAGCTGGCAGCCGGTATTGCCAAGAATGCACCGATCGCTGTCCGTGCCTGCAAGAAGGCGATCAATGACGGATTAGAGGCAAAGATGGAGGATGCCATAGTGATAGAAGAGAAGCTGTTTGGCAGCTGCTTTGAAACGGAAGATCAAAAATATGGTATGGCATTTTTCCTTGATAAAAACAAGGATAAAGTGAAGGAACCGTTCCAAAATAAATAGGTTTCATTTGGTACATGGAAAACAGGAAGATTACCGGGGCAGTTGCAACGGGAAAAAATAAATAGGAGGAGACGTAAATGATAGTAGGTATTATTGGCGCAGGAACCATGGGTTCCGGTATTGCACAGGCATTTGCAATGACAGACGGGTATGAAGTCCGGCTTTGCGATATTAAGCAGGAGTTTGCAGATGGCGGTAAGGCAAAGATCGAAAAGAATATCAATTTCCTGATTGGAAAGGAAAAGATTACGAAAGAAAAGGGAACGGAGATTCTTGGAAAGATTAAGACCGGTTTAAAAGATATTTGTACGGATTGTGAACTGGTGATCGAAGTTGCTCCGGAGAATATGAAGATCAAAAAGGATACCTTCAAGGAATTGATGGATATTGTTCCGGCAGGCTGTATGTTTGCTACTAATACTTCATCGCTGTCCATTACGGAAATCGGTCAGGGACTGGATCGTCCGATCATTGGAATGCATTTCTTTAATCCGGCGGACCGTATGAAGCTGGTTGAAGTCATCGCAGGTGCAAATACACCGGCGGAATTAGTGGATAAGATCAAAGCTATCGCAGTTGAGATCGGCAAAGAACCGGTACAGGTAGAAGAGGCTCCCGGTTTTGTCGTAAACAGAATCTTGATTCCGATGATCAATGAGGCAATCGGTATCTATGCAGAAGGAATTGCTTCTGTAGAAGGAATTGATACTGCCATGAAGCTTGGCGCAAGTCATCCGATGGGACCGTTGGCTTTAGGTGATCTGGTAGGGTTAGACATCGTACTTGCAATCATGGATGTTCTATATGCTGAGACCGGCGATTCCAAATACCGGGCACATCCGCTTCTTCGTAAGATGGTGCGTGGCGGTAAGTTAGGACGTAAGACTGGTATCGGCTTCTATGATTATGCAAAATAAAGATATAAGCAATAGGTCTGCTTTTGGCAGCAGACCTATGAAAAAGATGATAGATGGAGGAATATGAATCATGGATTTTTCTTTAAGCAAAGAACATGAGATG
>CANPZL010000039.1 GCA_947589055.1 uncultured Lachnospiraceae bacterium
TTATCGACATTTTCTTCCAACCTAGAATCAAACAGCATCAGACCTCCGACCAATGTTTGCCATAGAGGACTGCTTCTGATCGTACTGTCATTTAGTATGTTGGTGCCGATCCCGCCGATCCCGGCGGTTGACAGATATAGCTGCAAGGCATTCGTTACCATGTTATTTTCTTCCCGCAGCTCTTTTTCTCCTGTTTTTACGTTGGTTAATTCTATTTTTGTATGACCTTTCATATTATATCTGCCTCCTTGTAAAATCAATTTCGACACTGGTTACACTGTCGCTTTCATCGTTTAATGTGAACCGTAAAAGCATGTATGGAATGCCCCTTATCTTCTCCTGCCATTGCTCTGGCTGGATCGCTTCCACCGTTTCCGCCTGCATTCCTGTAGCTTCTTCACTTAAAAGCACCCATTCTTTTCCATTATGCATTTCCCATGTCTGCCCCTCATCAAAAGAGAGTGAAAAAAATGGCCTCCCTTCCTTTTTCACCGCCACACCTTCAATTCCACCTATCGTTTCATGGGATAGATCGATGGCATTTGTCCGTACCGTTTGTGGAAACGGCACTGCTTTCATTACCACCCGCAATGGTAGTGGCTCCTCACTTTTATCATATTTTATAACTTCATATTTATCGTACCCGGATAGGTCAGTTGTGATCTCGCTGCTCCCATACTGAATGAGAGCTTCTTCCGTGACATCTTCAATATCTATCACGTTCATATCATTATCATAATAAATCCCCTCTATTTTCAGGAGATATTTTGCTTCACCTTTTGTTTTTACATTTGCGATCCGGAGCAGTTCCAATGCAGCTTCCGTATTTGTTGTATAAACCCCATCCAGTTTTAATGCAGAACCAGCAGAAGATGTTAGATTGCCGGGCATGAAATACCCAGTATCTGATACATACCACGTTATTCCCATATATTCTATCTGTCCATTCTGGTAATGTACCTTTCCAGCGTCATATGTTACTGCCTCCGGATCATCTGATACCAGTAACGGTCCGGTATATCCTCCTTTATAATAATAGGCGGCCAATGCCTTTCCAGCATTGACCTTCTTAAACGACCGTCCGGATATGATACAGACCGTGCCTGCTTCTTCCATCACATAGGGCTTATCTGCTGTCCATTCTGTCATGATACTGTCACCTCTTCCACCTTTTTATATACAGTATTGTCGATCTTTATTCTTGCAATATTATTTACATATTCCGCTTCCTGCTTCTCATATACAGTTCTTAACCGATATGCTTCGTCTGCTGCAACGTATGCCCGGTTATAGTCGTATAACAATTCCTTCGTGGTATCTACTATATAGCTTTCTACCACTTCATTTACGCCAATCCGATCCTGAAATGCTACTGTACAGCCTTCCAGAGGGATCAGGCCGAATGTCTCATTTATGGTGCTTGTCTTCGGCGTATCCAGCCATTTTTGCACTGTATCGTTAAACATGATGGTCTTTGTTGATAATAGTGGAAGCAGACCTATGTGGTCGGTAAAATCCAGATTCCCATCCCAGCCATTTGAACTGGTGCTGATCCCCTGTGCATATAATGCCGCCTTTATCTTCTGTGCCTTTATCGTCAGCACCGGATCTGTCGCATCCGGAAGTGCCTCCACATAGGCCAGCCGGCTTAGATCCGATGTTTTCACCGCTTCTATTGCATTTTTTAAGGTCTGAATATCTGCGGCCTGCTGCCGGAGCAGACTGCCTTCCTGCTGGTAAGCTCTGGCCAATACTCTTATATTTTTCCGTTCCTCGGTTTCAACGGAATCAAGATAGAAGATGGTTGCAAAATGCTCCCCGGCCAGATAATAGCCCTGATAAGATGCATGTGGGATTTCCACCAGCCCGTTATACAGGGTAAACTCTACGATACCGTCCGTATCAATAACAAACGATACCGTCATCAGGAAGATCGGCTTACACCCGGCATTCGTGATGTAATTTAAATCTACGATCTCTATATATTCCTGCCGGATCTCGTATTCCTCGGCATTGGTATAGCTTAGAATAATCACATCTTTTCCAGCGACCGTATTTTCCATGCTGGCCAGCTGCTTACTGCTTTTATCCTTTGCATTGGCCAGCTTCGGGTTGCTTCCAGCAGAAACGATTTTCATTTCTTTGTGGAAGTTCCATGTCGTAGATGTAACTAACGTAGTTACATCATCTTCCGTCAGGTTTGCATTTTGGATCGTGAGCATATCTCCCGGTTCAATGGAGGGATCCCCAATGATGCTTAGCTCCACCGGGGTATACACGATCTGCTTTAAGTCATTTAATATATTCTGTAATGTCTCATACTTGGTTTCCGGCAGCCCTCGCACGATTGGAATATCGCCCATGTCCAGGATCAGGCCACCGCTGCTTTCGATCACTTCATATGGCGCATAGTTGGTATCTGCAATAAACCGGGCTTCCACGCCGCTATATAAGCTCTGGAAGTCTGAAATGCTGGATGCCTGTACCTGACGTTTGATAATGGTTCCCGCCGGTTCCTTGCCGAATGGCTGTAAGATCAGCCTTCCATTTTCGTCGATCTTCGCAAAAGTACAGGTGATCATGGCTATATAACTGAGCAGATCCCGGTATGTATCAATCTCCTCTGCCCGTACCCTTGCCTGCGTTTTTCCATTCGGGAGGGCTTCGATCTCCTCCCTCGTCATTCCAAACTCCACTCCGCATTTGTCGCAGACAAAGATCAGACCATCAAAGAGATCACCTACGGTATCCACTTCGATGGTCTGATCAAAACGGAGCATGTTGTCATAGGCTTTGATCGCCAGATATTTTTTAGTTTTTGTGCATTCAGCGGCAATCCATTCCCCCAGCTTTAATGCTTCTTCTGTTCCATCCGAAAGTCTTGTATAAAGCGTCAGCGACAGTGCCGCATTATACATGGTATAGCGGTCTGCATCCGGAAGGATCAGTGTTATATTTGCTTCCGATGTAATAACTGCACCATACTCAAAGCTGCTTCGATTGATTGCCTTTCTATTGATGGATAAGGATCCTGGCATAATGATCGCATCCGTGATGTCATAGGTCCTGCTGCCTGCGGTAAGCTCTCCTTCCAATCTGGTATATATCTCCTGCCCGGTTACCGCCTGTTTGTATGCTTCACTTACATTTCGCATATCACATTTCCTCCAATTTGAACGACAGTGACCACGCTTTTATTCCATCTTTGAAGCATATTTTTCCAAGTGCAATCCGATTCGTATCGGCCTTCATTGATTTTATTTCAACCTTATTTTTAATTGGGTTATAAAATTCTACTTCATTCAGTGGTTTTATTACGTTGCATAGTTCTGTGATTCGTTCCTCCAGTAGTCCTTCGTATTTGATACTTATACTGCAAATGTCTTTGCGAATCACTTCTATCGTTTTTTCGCCGGATTCTGATTTATATACGTTTACCTCATCGTAGTACGATACGTCATAGCCCATATCTGTGTTTGGGAAAATCACATCATTTATCTTTAATAAATTTTCCATTATTTCCCTCCTGTCCTAAGAGCCTGTATCTCACTTGCTTTTATGATCCGTTCGTCAATTAAATCCGTACCCAGATAAATGGGAAGAATAATATCTCCGTTCACAGACTGAAGTATGCTGCTTAGCTGTGATACATCATTCGACATTGCTGACATCATATCCTGCATATATGTATCTTTCCCATCTAATGCTGCTGTATTTAAATCATACCCACGCCATTGATCGTCTATCATTGTATTCATTACTATATCTGTTTCTACTGCATTAGCGGCTATGTGAGATAATTCATCCATTGCATCTGTTACTACATCTACGTTGCCTTCTATACCTTCAGCAAGGCCAAGATCTAACATCTTGCCTATCTCATCTCTGAATACAGTGGACGGTGAATGGATGCCAAATGTAGATTTAATTCTTGATACCAGCGATCTTGATAAATCTGATACGCTGGATACTAGCTTTGACCACCCATTTTTTATTCCGTTCCATAGTCCGTCGATCAGATTCTTGCCTATCTCCGGGAATTGCTGCCCTAATGTTATGATTGTATTGATAATAGCATCTATGATCGCTACAACAGAATCTAACAGTGCTTCTCTTATTTCCGAATCTAATTTTACTAGCCCGGTCAATAAATCAAACCCTGCTGTTACCAGCATAGGTGCCAACTCGGCGATTGCATTTAACAGTGCGATGATTATAACTGGTACTACTTCCAGTATTGCAGATAAAATATCTGGAATGTTCGTTACTAATGATGACAACAGTTCTACGCCCGTATTGATGATGAGCGGAATCAGTTCAACAATGGCGCCTATTACAGCATCAATCAGCGTCGGGATAATATTTACAATATTGGATATAATCGTCGGCAAGTCTTCTACTAAGGATGTAAATATATTTAACCCTGCCTCTATAATGTCTGGAATAAATGACAAAATCGTTGTAAGCAGCGTGGTAATAATAATGGGAACAGCTGCAATCAAATCCGGAATGGCATTTAGTATGCCTGTTACCATTCCCAATAATAATGTGAGACCAGCAGATACGATAATATCAATATTATCAATGAATGTACTCGATAACGTTACCATTACTTCCAGCGCATTATCAACCAGCATGGGTAATGATTCTCCCAACCCGCTTGCAATATTTGCGATCATTTCCATTCCGGCATCAATCAGTGGTGGCCCCAGCGTATCCAATATCTCAATGAAGACCGAAGGTGCTGTTCCAATAATATTAGCAATCGCAGGTAAGATATTACTGGCTGCTGCCTGAACGGTTTCCGCAAGTGCCTCAATGTCCGCTGATACATCATTTCCTAGTGTTATATCTGCAAGCAAATTTTTCCATGCTGCCTGAACCGCAGTAAATGATCCAGTTATCGTCTCACTCGCTTCGGCCGCTGTTGTTCCTGTGATTCCCAGATTCTCTTGAATCACATGGATTGCCTGATATACCTCAGATAGATTGCCAATGTCATATGACACACCTGTTAATTCCTGTGCGTCTGCAAGCAGCCGCTCCATTTCTTCTTTTGTACCACCGTATCCCAGCTTTAAATTATCCAGCATTGTGAAATTCTGCTTTGCAAAGCCTTGATATGCATTTTGGATCAATTCCATGTCAGTTCCCATTTTATTTGCATTATCTGACATATCTATCATTGCCATATTGGCAATCTCTGCCGCTTGTGCTGTGTCTCCCTCCAGCCCTTGCAGTAAACTAGCTGCAAAGCTCGTTACATTCTCCATATAATCATTGGCTGATAGCCCGGCTGTTCTATACGCTTCCTGAGCATACTGCTTTACCATATCTGCATTTTCCTTAAATAAGGTTTCAATACCTCCCAGACTCTGTTCTAAGTCTGCACCTTCCAGTATGGCATCTTTAATGATGTCGCCGATTCCTAATGCAATGATTGCAGTTTTTATATAGCTTCCGATTGTGGATCCAAGTGTCATTCCCGCTGATCGTCCTGCTGATTCCGTTTCTGGTCCCAGCACTTCTTCCAGTTTTCCCTGTATACCTTCTGCGGTTGGCACAATCTGCACATATGCTCTTGCGATTGCTGAGTTCATCTATTTTACCTGCCTCGTTTTATAAATACTTTTCTTGCCTCATCGAATTCTTCCCCTGATGTAAAAGCGACTATATCCGTTTCTTTATCCGTTTCTTTATCCAGTATTTTTTTAACAATAGAAAACGGACGGTTGATATTATTGGAACCGTCCGTTGTTTTTGCCCATGCGAGAAACGCTAATTTATCCAGTATTCCGGCTAGTAGCAGTGTCTGCACTGGCACTTCAATTTTATTTAATTTCATTTTTATCCTGGAATCTGCCCTTAGACCAACCGATAATTTTGCTACCAGATCTGCCGGTAAGGACCTATAGCTTAAAATTCCATATGTCTCTGCCAGATCACAGATCAAAGCGTCCTCATCTAACGCTATCATGTTGGCAAGGGCTATTGTTTTTTTAATTCTTCCCCCATTTTTTTGATGATGTCAAGAATCTCTTTATTCATTTCTGAAATTGGAACCGTACCGTCCTCTTCCTGCACATGCTTACATAGCCTTTCCTCTTCATCACCTAATAAAAGCTTTGCCATTTGCATATATCCATCCAACTTTTCTATTTCCCCGTTGTCGTCGCTTGCCTTCGCCATCGCACTGACAAATCTCCAGTCTTTTCTTATCTTTTCATTGACTTCGCACTCAAAGCCGCTTTCTGTGATAATCTTCATCATGCCCTCCTATGCTTCACCCTTTTTTTTGATGTATTCGTAGTGTGTGTTTGCGGCCTGATCCGGCAGGGCTGTAACCGTTGTATCATACCCTACCACATCACTATCCTTATACGCAATATCACCGACAGCTGTAACGTATGCAAGCGGAATAACAACCCGCTTCATGGTCTTATTCTTCATGATCATATCAACCACAATAGAAGAACCTTCCTGTACGTTATTATTTGCTCGAATCTCAATCCCACTTTCTATGCTGCTACCAATTACATTATCCTTTCCGTAAATATGCCTTAAAACTTCCAGATTCAAACCCTCAATCAGTTTATATTTAAATGTATCCGGCTTTTCATTGATTGAAGTCATAACAATATCTCCGCCCCATGCCTTAATATTGCTTGCCGATGGAGAATTGCTATTTGTGATTCCGTCTTCGCTAATATACCCCATCCCCTTGAATGCTTCATTCAGCTCTTCGTCCGCACTGGTTGGTAACTCTGTTCCGATTGGTGCTGTAAAAATAGCACCGCCCACCTTCGGTTTACCCATTGTTACATTTTCTACATCTGACATTTTTTATTACCTCCTTAATAGTAAATCAAATTATAAACACCTTGATACCTGTATCGTTTTGTACTTGTGTCCGTCCAGTTGTAGTCGGAATTCAATTCGCAACTGCCAATCTCATCCAGTTCTATAATATCTGCCATTGCCTGTTTTACACTTTCATTTAATTTTGCGGCTCCGGCTAAACTTCCGGCATAGGACTGTATCGCAAGTGTTGCCTTGTTTAAATGTGAATCACGGCCGCCGCCTGTTTTTTCAATCAGAATAAAGTTTTTTATATTGACTCCCGGATCTTCTAAACACACTTGCACTTTCATTTTGCTTTTTAAATATTCCAGAACAATCGTCTCTATCACAATCCCACCGCCTTCAATAGTGTATTGTTTTTTAAGCAGTCGTTGACCGCTTCTTTTGTCTCTGCTGTTACTTCGACATTAACACGAAGCCGGCCTATATGCGTATTGATGGAATAGCCTTCACCCACACGCTGCCGAATGATGGAAGCCTGCTCTTCACAAACGGCCATCATTTCAGGCGTTTTTAACATTTCTCGTATCCCATCGCTTTCTAATACTATCTTACTCATAACGCTCTACCTTCACTTTCTTATTCCAATCCAACGGTAGCATTTCCAGTATTCCTTCTTCGGGTAGACTTATCACACTCCATATTTTCCCAAAAAATACTACTCTTTTATTTTCCCATATGTGTGTATCCTCTTTCGGTATGGCAAGTGTGTATACTGCGTGTTTTCCGGTTAAGTTTAACGTTGATAATTTTTCATCTGTGCTTGATGGAGCAATTAAAACATTTTCTATTTCAATTGGCACTTCTTCATAGATTGGATTATCAAAATCATCTACACCCTGCTGCACCTTATCCAACAGGATCACATTTATTCCTCGTAGCGTCATATAAATCAATCACTCCCATCTGCTGTCTTCTCAATCCAAGCTGTGCCAGCTCTGACTTTTTGATGTACAAGCCACCTCCTGGAACCAGATATGTCCCTGATATGGAATATCCGAGTGCCGATTGCGATACTTGTGTCATAGGTTCATCCGTTGTAGAGGTCAACAGCATTCTTGTGACAACATCTATTGTTACGGATTTGGCTACCTCAGACAAATCAGGATCTGAAGCAATCATTTCATCTAAGTTTTTTCCTACCTTTTTTGCTTCTGTCCGCAGTCTTGCTGATACAAGTGGAATGAGCTTTTCTGCCCGTTCAGTTTCTGTCGACGTCATTTTCCTCCATAAATCTGTTATGTCTTGCACTGTCGCATAACTACTACCCATTACTCATCACCCTTTTCACTTTCTTTCTTGGATTTTCTCTTTGGTTTTTCATTTGAGGAAGGATTGACAGGCTTTACCTCCTGCCAATCCTCCCCTTTAACCGCTGAATGAACCGTTATGACCGCACCAGTTTTCACATTTTTATAAAGCACCTTGTTTTCCTCCTCTATGCTTTATTCTTCATCAGTTATTCGTGCAAAATATTCCGGTGCCAAAATCCCCCAGCCTAAATATACTTCAGCTCTTAGATAGATCTGGTTGTGTCCTTTTAAGTCTTTTCCAGAGTTATCCGGGTCCCCGTATTCAATTATTTCCAACGGTATTTGCTTTGAATATCCCCACTTAAATGCCCTAGCAAAATCACCTACAATCGCCTTATCCTTATTGTCACTCATGTCGGACACTGTTCGATTAACATCTACCGGCATTCCACCAAGTGAACCAGGGTTCCCGCCAAATTTAAATTCCGGATATTGTGTTACCCCGTTTTCTTTCACTTTGGACATTGCATTTCCAAATTCTGTTGAAAATGCCATACCTGTCACATCACCGTTTGACCCATGCACTAATGTGATTGCATCCTCTAGATTCACGTCAGGTGTCAATTCACTATATGTGACTTTCTGCGTTATTTTACTATCGAAATTATTCTCACCAACTACCTCAGATGCTGACCCTGTCCGAGGGTTTACGCCGTGAAATGCAGCCAGATCAAGCCCTCTTGCTACCTTTGCCGCAAACCCATCGTTAAATGCTTTCAATATTTCGAGCTGTTCTTCCTCAGCTGCATACATGAATTCATTCGATAATCTAGCGCCATATTCAAATTTAATTGGAACAATGTTTACCGGATCTAACGTAAAACCTCCCTCTGTTTTCTTTCCGTTTTCCGCTACTATATCAATTTCATTATCCATAGTGAAGATAAATTCTTTCATACCATTAAACGGAATCGGAGTTTGATTACATAGCACAGCCAGTGATGATTTCCCTTTTACTTTGTTTACCAAATCCTTTACTAACACTTGATCGAATAAATTTTCTTTAGATGTTGACATAATTATTCTCCTTTCAATCCTTTCAATGTACTTCTTAATGCGGCTTCCGTTGAATTATTGCCAGCCGGCTCATGTGTTGCCAGCGGAGCTTCCTGCTTTGTACTTTTAATAGCATTCAGCATTTTTTCTGCATCTTTTCTGATCGATTCTTCATCCTCTCCCGATAATCTGGAGGCTAATTCATACGGGATTCCAATTTCATGGGAAATTCTCATTTTTACCGAATTGATCTCGTATCCCTTAATCTTCTGATCCCTATCTTCTATCTCCTTTTTATGACCTTCGATCTGTTGATTTGCCTCGCTAATGCTGGTATTTAAATCTTTGAGTTTATTCTGATATTCTTTCACCTTTTCCTCAAAGTCGCTTTGAGATATATAGCCTTCATATTTTTTTGCTAATGTCTCTTTTTCTCTCTTAATTCGATCTCCAATAGCCGCATCAAATTCCTCCTGCGTTGTGATTGGTTTAAATTCACTCATTATAGTCTCCTTTCCCCACTTAACCCGGTGGTATCGGTAATTTTATACTAAAAAAACACCTTTTCAGGTGCATTTAGTAACTTATTTTTTGTATTCGTTTTTCCTTACTCTCTTTGCAAGCCCAATAAGCAAGTACAACACTTTCCAGAATGGATACATCAATTTCTTCTTTTAGTGACTTGTACCCGAAACCTCCGCTTACGCCTATCCCTCTTTTTTCACAATTAGAAGCCGACTGCACCAGTGATGGTTGTCCCATATGACAGATCGTCTGTTCTTCCAATCCCTGTTCAAATAGCGTATGTGCTGAGATAACTTCTTTCACTGTTGGTAAAATTGGTTTTTTCAGCTTTGCTCTTTTCATATCATTTGCTAAAATTTCCTGACCTGCTGCCCCATCAATAACCACTTTATCAATGTATGCAGATCGCAGAAATGCCATAATCCATGTGTTCGTAGCCCGAATCGGCCGACAATCAATCGTTTCAACGAAAATCTTTCCCTTTGTCGTTTTTACTGCGATTGACATTGCTACGCTCGTATTATCTTTTGCATACTTGATCCCAACAAAAAGTTTTCCTCGCAGCTTAGGAAGAGTTTCGCATTGCAGATCCAGCCATTCTGTCTTACTGATTGCTGATTTTTGGTTGTATTGGATCCATAACCCCAGTCTTTGGATGTTAAAATCAACCTCATCACTGCCAATTTCGTCTATTATTTTTCTCTCTGTTAATATTACGTTCATTGACGGGTTAGTCTCGTACCATAATTCTTTATCACGGATATTCGATTGTTTCGTAACGGACCACTCTGCCCAACCGGTATTAACAGTATCACCTGCAAGCGTTTTATTCCTTAATTTAGTAAAAACCGTGCCTGTGCTTACCGGAGTTGGCGGTGTACCGCAAAAGATTGTCTGAGGATTGTGACTGTCGGATACAACATATTTAAGGGCTGATTCCTGATCGTCCGTATACTCCTGCGCTTCGTCAATAATCAGCAAGTCGAAACCTTCCCCCAAGCCACCCTTTGAAGAACGAGTCCTAAAATTGCAAGATCCACCAGTTTCACCTAGGATTGTGATACATTCTAGTCCCATTTGCTTACTAAACGTAAAATGGTTTGTATATTTTATACCTTGTTTTGCCCGTTGTATTTCAATATATCCCATATCCGTCAGCAACATCGCGAGTCTTCTTGCAGCATGACTGCTTGTAGTGGTTCTGTGTGCTGTATGAAGTATATGCTCTCCATTTAACAAGCCATATATTTCACGGATTGCAACTACTTCATTTTTTCCATTACGTCTTGGCACGGATATCCCGTATTTTGTATGAATCCATAGTCCTTCTTCACTAATTGCTAAAATGTCGTAGATTAACAGTTCTTGCCATTCTTGTGCTGTTCTTCCTGTACTGTTATAGTAATCTACCGCCTCCTTTCCTAGTGTCTCAGAGTAAGGCAATACAACCGCTTGAGTGGGTGTCTGGCGACCTCTTCTTAGATCTGCCATAACACACCTCCTGTTTATTATAAAAGGTAGATTACTTCTTTCCAAAATAATCTACCTTTATAAACCATAACTAAACGATATTATATTTTTTCAAAAATTTCTGGCGGATATAAATAATCTTCTCCACTATCATCTTTAATTCTATACCATTTTTTTTCAATACTAATAACATCATAGATTTTTCCATGAGTCAAAACTAAATATTTAGTTTTTCCAAGATATTTAACCTTCATCTAACCATCTCTTTATTTTAAAATTTGTTTTTCCTACAGATTCTTCCTGAAACCAGTGTACCTCAGCTATCCGCTCCTCATTATAATAATCAATAATTCCTATTCCCTTACAATGCTGCCAGTTTAATGGTTTTCCACCAATTTGCTCGGATAAACCAATCGCAACCTCTGGTCTTAGTGGCGTTTTAACATTCTTCCCTGCAAAAACCTGTGCGTTTTGAATCTTCGTACCTTCTACAAAATGAAATATTTCACCCGTAGTTGGATCAATTATATTATAATTATTTGATCTAGCACCAATAGACTTAAATATTTGTATATCATTGATACTTAATGTTTCTTGTGGAATACCTATTTTCTTTCTATTTTTTATTATATCACTATTATCCTGTATCCGCCATTGTTTTGTATGTACATTCTGATATTTTCCATTTCCCGGATCATATTCAATGATACAGTCACATCTTTCATGCCTCCGATACACGTCTTTTGGAACGTTTGGATATTGATAAATTCCTGCAATGCTATTACACCACTCGCAGCATTTCCCTGATGATCTTCGTATAATCTTTGGCTGCATACCAGATTTTCCATGAAATTCTACATTTTCTTTGATGGAGTCATCAACAATGCTCTGAGAAAAATTTTTAACTGGCTCATTCATTACCCATGACACATCATCATAGGTATCTGCATTTGATACCTTTTTTACGATTCCCTTGATACGGTCCGTATTCAGTTTCGGTTTAATCGGTTTGATTCCTATTCCTGCTGCCCTGTTAAGATTCGCCTGTACATCACTTACATATTTTTCAATAATGTCATAGTTATTTTGCATTGTTGGCGTAATTACTCGGTTTGCTATGTTATACCACAGTTTACCATCCGGAAGGGTATCCGTTGACAGATTCCTCTGATACACTTCTGTTAGAATAGTTCCTACTCGCCCAGCATAGGAGTATGCTTCCATATGTTTTGCTGTTCCTGCCTCCAATTTTTTGGCAAGATCAGCTATCGTTTTATCATTTTCAAACTGCTTTTGAAAATCACTTTTTATTTTTTCTAATAAGTCCGGTGCTATATCTTCCAATTTTTAACCTCCCTATTTATCAGGGATTTAATCCACTTTGATCAATCCCGGTTAATTTTCTCAGGTTATCCCCCTTGAAATATCCCGGAACTGCCTGATTGATCTTAACCGCACCATCTCCAATCATACTAAGCATTGTCGCATCTGGCTCAAAAATTGGCTCCCATACTGCTTTGGTTAAATATATTTGTTCCCTTTTATATTCGAACTGATCCCTTATACAAGCTGCCAGATACCCGGCGTTTAAAAATCCTGTACTAAAAGATCTTTGTGCTTTTCTTGCTGTCAGTCTTAGTGTTTCATGTGCTGCTTTTATTGCTTCATTACTGGAAGGATTATCTGTCACGAATCCTAAATCATCTAATGTCAGTCCGGTTTCTCCTGCAAACAATGCTGCAAATGTTTTCAACTGTTCCATATGCGGTGACATACTTTGTTGCTGAAACTGCCCTATAGTCGGATAATTACCGTCTTCATCTCTTGTTATCATCAACAAGGAAGATATGGACGCCTGCCATTTATTTATTTCCACATCATTGGAGAGTCCTAGAAGATATTTCTGCGGAAATGAAAAGAATTCTGCCGAGATCTCCGACCGTTTGACTGTCCGCATTGCAGAATCCACAATGCTCATACATGCCCGACTAATCCTAGAATGACCAAACGGTCTTTTATCGTCCGGACGGTATATAACCGGAACTAATAAAGGATACGGTGCTACATTATCTCTGCTATCCGTATCCTTTTCATCCTTCCTTAAATAATCTGTCCTTCCCGCAACAAAATAGGCTTCCTGTATAACATTTTCGTTATTATCTCGCTCTAATACTGCATATCCTTCTTTCAACATTCCTGTAATTGGATCAATAATGCCAGTAGCATTCATTCCATTTATGACCTGCAATCTAGGAAAACCTATTGCATCTTCCACAATATAAATAAAACAACAGGAAGAAATTAAAGCGGATAGAATGGACCCGTCAAATAATATATCAGGATTGTTCAGTTGATATATCTGATTTAGATTGAAATTATCATTTTCAAATTCCCGAAATATTAAGCGATCCGCTAAACTGTCAACCGCCTTTCCGCACCAACCTAATACAGTTTTAAACCATTTCATCTCCTCCGGAGTTGAAATACCTAAGTCTTTTGCGGCTTTTTTCATCTCATAATACTCATATCTAGTCCGAATTCTTTCTCGTTTTGTGTTTAATTTATTTCTTAAATACTGTATACCCTTGTAGTCGCTCATTTTCCACCAACTTTCTTTTTTTACATTTTTACTTTTTTCTCAGCGAGAAATTTTCACAGTACAGCGATTGAACCTCAGCCTGTCTCCGGGGGGGGAGGGTCACCCCCCCCTATTTTCTATTTTTTTGTCCGATTGGAGCAATTATTATATTTCCAATGCATGAATTAGAAAACAGAACAATGGTATATTAGGCTTCCCCTTTACCATGAGTGTTCCGTCAAAATCTACCGCATATATCATTTATCAGATTCTCCTTTATATTTCGTCCAGTCCATGCTATGTGGGAGTATTCTGTTGCTTAATACCGCCTGGTTATTGCCATTCACCTTGTTTTCAACTAGTTTATCTGATTTTTGTCTATTGCATGTCCAGTGAGCTAATTGCAGGTTATCTATGTCGCTTGGATGTCCACCTTTTGCTATTGGTATAATGTGATCAATACATGGTGATAATGGGTGTGGATACCGACAAGAGAAGTCTACCGGTTTACCGCATATTCCACAAATCGTCTGTGTAGCATAAATCTTCTTTTTATTTTTGTTGAATGTACCCCTATGGGTACCATTTCTATCCGATCGAAATACTTTATCCATTATCTGTCTTGAAACTCCAATATTAATTTAAAATAAACGAGAGAGTTAGTCCAAAAAAACTAACTCTCTCCCTTTTTATACAAAAAATTAATATTATAAAGTGATATTCAATATTTTAGCATAGTCTTCTATATTTTGTAATAATTCAGATGCACCATCTACTCCAGCAGTAGCCGCTAAATATGCTGCCCCATAAGCCCTTTTTAAGTAACTTTCCTTTGCATGATCATCATCAAATTCTTTTGCATTTTCATATAAATTATATGCGTAACGATATGTGCTTTCATAACTATTCATATATTTTCCTCCACTCTTTTTCTTTTATGATATATCTAATTATTATCATTTACAACAATAAATTGCACCATACATAACATATTTCTGTATGGTGCGTGATGGAGGAGCTTAATTGAATTCTTATCGCCTTTTGCAACTTATTGTAATTATAATATAGTTTTTCGGGACATTGGGGACAACTTTTATTTATTTTTGAGAAATCTCTGAAATTCTTTTTTTAGGCTTTCAGCAGAAGTATTTCCAAAATGCTTCGCAACCTGCTGCCATGTCAGGTTGTCAATATACTTATATTGTATAATCCTTTGAATCCGGAGCGGTGCTGTGTCCATCACTTCCTCACATCGCTTTTTAATTCGCCTTACATTATCTTTTTGTCTTCGTAACTTTTCCCATTCAAATTCTCTATCATCTTTTCTTATTTTTTCTTCGCTTATGTAGATAGCTCTCTCCAAATATGGGTATGTTTGGCTGCTGCCGGATACGACATCACTTACTGTTGTTTTCTCTTCTATCTTTTTTATTCGTTCCTCCAGTTCCTGTTCCAGCATACAAGCATCTACATATTCTTTGAATATATTCTTCATATTTCCTCCTTTTTCCTAATAGACCGACAAATGAAATTTCCATCTAATCTAGTTGATTGATTAGATGCTGAATATGTTGCCCGCATTTAGGGCAGTAATCGTCATCGTCATATCCCACCTCATAATTATTACCACAATTCGGACAAATCCAGGTATCATATACTAATTGACCGTCTGAATATCCGTCACCCTCATAATCTGGTGTTTTTGCGATCTGTTTCTCTAATGCTGATACAGCCAATTTCAAAGCCGACCAATAATTTATGGTTTTTTCTGTGTAGTCACTTTCAAAATGTTCCACTTTTTCTCTCAATATATCTATTGCTTCTCTGATTTCCATATCAATCACCCCATTTTAACGCTTGTCCGCATTCACAATATATCGGTTCCGCATAATATTTTTCACCGCAGTTTCTTATCAGTTCCCAGTCCATTTCACACCTCCTACAACAATCTTCTAATTCGTCATAATCAGAATTGCAACAAACGCAAATAGCCAACAAATCGCAGATAACCTATCTCTCCATTAGGCTCTTTCGGTATCTGCTTTTCTATTGCCGATCTGCACTCCTCAACCGTACCTCCCAAATATCATAAATGTGTTGAACATAGTACCGTTCCTGTTGCAAGGCTCCCCATTCTTTCTTTCCCGTTCCAATGGATAATGATACAATCGCTATAATATAAGGACTTTGTGCAGAATATCCATTTCGATATTTCACATAAAATAACTCTGTTTTTCCGTACTTTCTAATATGTTCGTCCAGTTCTTCTTTATTTTTGAAATTCAATGCAGTTGCAAACCGTTTTCCCCAATATCCATTAAAAGACCTGTATTCGTCAAACTTTCGTTTCTTCTCGTCCTGCTCCAGTATCAGATTGAACCATCTCCTCTTGATCGGTAATGTCAGCATTACAATTCCTCCAATTCCTTTTGTCTTTCCTCCTGTCCTGCTCCTGCTGCCTGATGTGGTTGTGCCAGTTTGTCCATATTGCCGGGGCAGCCCAGGCATGGACTGAAATAGGTTGGCACATTCTTATAGGTGCAGTATTCACAAAGCCTATCATCTTTCATGTTTCTACCTCCAGTAAGAATTTCTTTTCCTCCAGACGTTCATAGATCGTCTGCCCATTATTAGTTTCTATATAAGGTAAAAATAAATCACCTCCATTAGGAATATTTTTTTAAATTAGAAAGTTAAATATAGTATCCTCCAATAAATGAATCAAATAAAAGAGGAAATAAAATAGAAAGGGTGATGAGGTATGTTTTTAATAAATACACTTGTTTCAATTTGTCGGTTAATCATCGACACACTTAACTATATGGACAAGCATAATGATGATTAATCTCTTTAAAAACGATACAAGTACCCAGAATACTTGTATCGTTTTTTTATGCTTCAAAACGGTTCAATTTACATTAAAAGCGGTTCGATTTGCATAAAAACGGTTCAATTTAATTGAATGGCAATTCTTCTTCCACTCCCTCCGTTATTTTCATAAACCCACCTTTATATTCCGTCGGGGCGTCCTGCTGCCTTTCCGGACCGCCGCTTTGACCTGCATGTTTGCTTTCTACAAACTCTATTTCCTCTACCATGATCTGGACCGAATATACCTTGCTACCGTTCCGGTCGGTATAGTTATCATTCTGTACCCGTCCGGTGATTAGCACTTTACTTCCTTTTTTCAAGTATCTCTCTGCTGCCTCTGCCAATTTCCCAAATGCGGTACAATTAAAAAAGTCCGCATCCGGTTCTCCTTCCCGTTTCCATCTCCGATCTACCGCAAGAGAAAACCTTGCGATCGCAGTCTGACTTGCTCCCTGTGAGTAGCGAATCTCCGGGTCTCTGGTTAAACGACCTATTAGAAAACTCTTATTCATGACGCACTCCTTTCCAGCTCCTGCATTTTTCTTTGAAGCTTCAGAATATCTTTTTCATTTGTTGGAAGCGTTATCCGCTTCCCTTTACTATATTTTTTGCAATTATTTGCCTCACACCCTCTGGAATGACCGGTCAACAGTATATAGCCGCATCCGATCCCGACACCGGTAATACTTGTGCCAAACTTACAGCTGTTGCATAATCTTTCATTTTCTTCCCTCCGTTTTTTGATCAGCCTTTCATACTCTTCGATTTCTTCCTTTGATACGCCAAGCTGATAATCTTTGGCAAACTCGATTCCATCTATAAAGCCCTCTTCTTCCCTTGTCATTTTTTTAATTTCCTCCTTTATAACTCCAACATTTCCTGTATCTTGGATTTCCAGTCTTCTTGTTTTTTTGCGATCCCGAAGATTCCTCTGTTGTTCTTCCAGTAAACCATGCTTCTGTTGAAATATGGTCCCCTGCATTCTGTTTCTATCTCCTTTATGATCTCCTCCGGTCTGACTGCTTCCGCTGCTTCCTGTCTGATACCTATCAGCTCCTCCCCTTTTAACAGCTGTATTCCGTTCGACAGCAGCGGGATCGGATTGATTACCACTTCCTTTTGTTCTTCTTGCAGATCATGCATTAGCTCCCAATACTCATCGAACATATCATTCATTTCGTACTGGACACTGCCTTTTCCTGCGCAGATAGCCCGATTGTTTCCGGGAAATTCCCGGATTAGTTCAATCATGCTTCCTAATGTTTTGCTTGGGATTGCGGTAATATCTACCACCAGCGCCCATTGATTATTTGTTATTAAGTATTCTGACTTTCGCTGCGAAACATGTAACTGGTTTTTGTCATATGCTTTCTTCATTAGTTTTTTTAATTTCCCCTGATCTAAAAACATATTATTTCATCTCCTCCCATTCTTCTTTAATCCGTTTTCCTGTCACGATAAAAATTACTATGTTTATTACCAGTGCAAAAATGGCTGACAATACGATCACTGCCAGCAGAATCACTAATAGCAGTAAGATTATTCTTCCGATCATTTATTCCTCCTAAAACTCATATTTTTTGTATATTAGATCCTCTTCTTTCCAGTCCCGGTAGTGCTTTTTAAGGTAGCTCTGAAACAGCTTAAGCATTTCCTTCCTTCTTCCACTGCTTCCATTGTCCAACATGGTATGATGGAAGATGCAGCCATACGCTCCATTTTTTGCTATGCCAAGCCCAAGCTGGGAGCGTGGGATATAATGCATGATCTGTGTAGGCTGTAATAGGTATGTATCCCTGCACTCTTCCATGTGATATTTCATTTTGCAGAAGATGCAGCCCCGATCCCGCTTCTTGATTTGTTCTCTTTCCTTTTGCGAAAACTCGCATTTTTTTGATAATTTGCTCATTATTTCCCTATTCTTTCATCTCGTTTACTACAATGATAGCCCGGTTTAAGCACTGCATTGCCGCATTATAATCCTTTTTTGCTACAAGGCGACTAGCTTCTTGTATGTGCGTTTTGAATATTTTATAGAGTTTTTCCCATTCGTCTATAACCTCTACCGCCGGCTGTCTTTCCAGTTGCATTTCTTCCGATCCTGCTGCCTCTGGCGGTTCTGTTTCCAGTTCTTCTTCCGGTCCTGCTGCCTTCCCGGCATCCGGCTTCAGTTTCTGTTCGGTGCACGGCGCCATTTCCGGTGATCGTTCTTCTTTTTCTTCCGGTTGCGGTTGCACCGGTGCAACTTCCCTTTTTTTCGGGATCCTCTCCTCTGTCTGCCATTCCTCGTTAAATAGCTTCTCCCATTCGGCGATCGCTTCCTCCCTTGTCCATCCTTGCCCCATGTATCCGGCCAACTCGGTTTTTGGATAAGTTTCTTTTTCCATCGTCCGCATTTTTGTTAATTTGATCTTTGGATCAGACAGCTGTATATGGATCATCACTGCTCCGATCTTCGGCAGGGCAACAATCAGGGTTCTTATTTCATTTGGAATCAGCTGGTTTACCAAGTCTTCCCCTTTGCCCTTGCATTGACAAACCATTTCCAGATAGATTTCCGGGTTTGTTTTCCACAGTTGTCGGATACACAGTTCTAAAAGCGGCTCTTCCGGTGGCTCCGGTTCCAGCATTCTTTCTATATCCGTAACCGAATGTTCCTCAACTACTGCCTTTTTGATCTGATTGATCTCTTCTTTGGACATGCTTGGGGATAAATCTTCGTTGATCTCATCCGGAAGCTGTATCATGATTGCCAGCTTCGCATATCCATATTCACGATATTCCTTTTTTAGCAACATCGAATAGCCGCCTTCTGAAAACCGATCATTGATCCGAATGAACCGGCTTACTACACTTTTATCAATGCCATATTCCCGCTCGGCAAACTCATTGACCGTTTTATAACCGGATTCCGACAAAATGTCGGTATCCCTAGCCTGTTTCAACAGATAACCGATCCGGACAAAACCCTCGGCTTGATTCTGCAATTCCTGATCCAGATTTCCTTTAAATTCTTTGTAATCGTTATAGGTTCTTAATTCTTCCATGTTTTTCTCCTCTCTACGCTGTCACGTCCGCATCCATGAAATCCTCCTCCAGTCCTTTTAGAACACGAAGGTTATTTTTTTGCTTTAGGTCAAGCATATTTTCCAAGCGTTTCTTTTTTGATTCAGCTGCACGTTGATGATCTTCCTTTTTCATGCGTTTTTTGATCACCTGCTGCCATTCCTGCAAAAATGGTTGCACTGATTCAAACTCTGGTTCTTCATCATACATGCCCCGATGTTGACGGATCGTGCCGCCCGGTTCTACCTCTATCGTATAAAAAGGCGTGTCCGGCTCGGTTTTCTTACGCAAGAAACAGATATAAGTTTCATGATTTTTTATGCGCTCAAAATACCGATCGGTCGATCCTGCGCAGTGGTGCAGATACCTCCCTTCTACTACCACGTCTACAATCCGCTCCGGCACCTTGATAAGATATTCATTTCCGGCATATTCCAGCTTTTTCCGGACGGTCTTCAGAACTGCTTCTGCTTGTGGATAGCGTTGACTGTAGGTTTCTGCCTGTATCTCAGCCTCTCTTTGCTGTATCTCATCTACTGCCTCGTCATGCCGCCGCTTGAGTTCTCTTGGACGATATATCATCTCATCATTGATGTCCTTATGCAGCCTTATGTCCACCATTCTTAGATAATCTGACCACACATTTAATACTCTTACATAATCATATTCTGGATACGACTCTTTCTGTTGCCGGATCACATAATTCATGATCTGCTGGATTCCCATGTTCATTGCTGCAATGGCCGGAATATCTTTTCTCCTTATCTTATTTTCTTGCAGCCAGGAAAGCACTTCATCCGATATTTTTTTGTTTTCTTTATCTGCCCATTGCAACCAGGAAAGCATAACAGTTCCACCATTTTTATCCCGGAGGCGGTTGATCATTTGACGATCTTCTATGCCGAAAATTTCTTCTATGTGTGAGGCGTATATGTCAAGATCGCCTTTATACTGACTCCAAATACTACTTGCCACCTCTTGCAGCAGGCGGTAAAACCTTCCTTTTATGAGATATTCTGTTACATTTGCCAGCTCCGTACGGTTATCAATCATTAGATTGTTACACTGCACCATTTGGCCTGCTGCCGCTATCGCTTCAAATGTTCGTATCCATTTCTCAAATGCGGTCCCTGTCAGAGCTTCTGCTATTCCTTCCGGATACATATATGCTTGACGAATCCTTCGGTTTGCCGGATTGGTTGTCCACCATTCTTCATCAAAATAATCATTTTTTTTACATTGATTGTAATACAAACAACATTTCCTTCTATCGTTCTTATAAATAATGATGCGTACTGCTTCACTCCAGATCGCCATCTTACCACCTGCCGACCACTCTAAAAATACGTCAAAGTGCCTCGCTACACTTTTTTCTTCATCTATTTTTTGAATGTACATAACATTGGTTTTTTCTACGATCTGTTGAGTCCTTTTCTTGATCTGTACCTCTTTTTTGCAGTTTGGGCATATTATTTTCTGATTGTTCTTCCCAGCTGCCGAAACTCTTCTCTGACAAGCAGTGCAGAACGCTTCCTTGTCTTTGATTGCAAAGATATAGTCTTTATCTCCATTTTGTTTGAAAATCCATGTATCTGCTTTGGCCGGAACCATGCGTATCTGATTCATCAGAGTATCAATCCGTTCAGTTTTTCTTTCATATGCCCGTTCCCGTTTTTTACTGTTATAATCGTATTCACTCATTTGAATCATTCGAATTGGATCAGCTGTTCGGACTTCATTTAGTGCAGTTAATATACATTGTTTTTCTGCATTTGAAATATAGTATCTGTTAGGTCTCATAAAATCAGACATCTGGAAGAAGTTATCAATTCCCTGATAACTCCATATCCCATTTTTATAAGACATATATTCACTATTTGCGGTATTCATGCAGTAGCGTCCCATATACTCCCGATCCTTAAAAAAATCTAAGATTAGCGTATCTTTTTCATACCGGACTTTGACTACACTTGTATTCTTAGTTTTCGGTATTTTTGGAATTGGGATTTTTTCCACCCATTTCTTTTTCATTCATTCGTTCACCTCCACCCATTGATTGTTGACTACGGTGTACCATTGATCCGCTAATATATCCTTTCCGCAAAGGCCAGCTTTTGCTTCCCGGAATAAGCCTTCCTCTTCTTCGACTATAATTCCGATACAGCTTCCGGCTGCTCCCCTTACTATTGGGGTTTTCCCTCTTGCGATTGCAAGTCCGTCACTTTTTGCTTCGGCCTTGTCCTTTGTAATCTGGTATAGATAACCGAGCCTTTCCCATTCCCTGTACGGATGTTCAATCATATATTTTATTGCAATAATTCCAAGTTGTTTTAAATTCAGTTCTCGCACAATCGTCATTTTTGTACAGCTGATCTTGTCCTCGATTTCATCGAGATCACCAGTTGCCTCTACTTGACAAAGCCGGGTATTCTGCCTTCCAAGTGGAAGAGAATACCAACTCAGACAGTCAATCGGATTTTCGCATATATGGAAACCGCATCTTGCTGTTTTGGAGGCTTTTTCTTCGTATGTACCTCCAATCGCATACTGATATATCCCATTTCCTTTTGTACAGGTCATATCGCCATTAAAGGCTTTATACCCTTTCATTTCTTTCCCTCCTTGTAATATGCTTCCGCCAGTTCTCTCCGTTTCAGCCTCGTTGGAACGCCGATGGAAAGCTCATGGTGTCCAACGATCTCTTTGACTTCTTTTGTTTTTTCTACGATTCTCTGATCTACGATTTCCCGGTCTCTATAGCCTTCTTCGATCAGCAAAGCCATAAAATCAGCAAGATTTTTTCCCTGCTTCCGGACTGCAAGGCACATTTCTATATCATCGGTGCAGAAATCGATCAACTCCGCTACCATATCTGATAAGATTCCCTTCAGCTTCAGATCCGTTTTTTCGATCTCCAGCTTTCCAATGGCTGCGGTCAGCGGATATGCTAGTGCATCCGTACCCTCCAGATAATAGTCCGCATCCTGTACCGATAGCCCGTTTTCTTTGGCTAAGGCATATAATGCTTCCCGATCTCCTTCTTTTTTTTGGGCTTCTGCTGCCCGATTGATTTCCTCATATGAGTCAAATTCGCCAAATGAATCAAACATATAAATTCCTCCTTTATTGGTTGCACCGGTGCAACTCTCATCTTTCTCACTCTTAGTATTTACTCAGCAGAGCGGTTTCCGAATACCTTTCCCATTTCAATCTTCATAGCCGGCAGGTATTTGTTTTTTTCTTTGACCACCGTTACCCGGTGGATCTTCATCAGCATATAGACCTGCTGCCAGAACAGTGCATTGGCTACCGGCTTTCCGTTTGCCTTTTTCCAGTCTGCTTTCTGCCATGTTTCCAGCCAGTGGTTTTCTATGGCACTTAAAATGTACTCACATTGAGTATTTACTCGGACGGAACAGGGTTTTATCAACCGCCCGAATGCCAGCCGGAGCAGTTCTAAGCTCATACTGTTTTCCGTTGCCTCTTCCCGGTAAATGGTTCCTTCCCTGGTTTCCTCTGTCCCATCTTTTTTTATGTATTCGATCAGCCACATCCCGGCGCCTGCCCGTTTAGCCGGACCGGATAGGGTGGTTTCGATATAGATTGTTACTTCCATCTACTATTTTCCGCTCCTTCCTCATCATGTATTTCTGATACGGGTATCCTGTGAATGGGTTTACTCCATTCACCAGACTATCTTTTACCAGCTGGTAGCCTTTTTTTATCTTCGGCTCCTGGCTCCACTGCCTCCTCCGTAGCTTCTGTCGTTTTACTTTTGGCTCTTTCAGGTTCCGGCTCCTTGTGTATGTGGACCATTGCCCTTCCTGCTTCGTCTCTTTTTTTACGATGTAGGATGCCAGCTGTTTATATTCCCCCTCTTCGTAGAGATCGGTCCATCTGGTGTTGCCATACTTCCAAAATTTTTTCACCAGCTTTGCTGTATTAGGCTTGTCCTCGATCACCAGATGATGGTGAAGGGCATTTCCTTTCTTGCCATACTCTGTGACCGCTATGTACTTAAATGTCAGCCCTTCTTTTTTATAGGCCGCCCGCATCCGGGCAATCCATTTCCGAAGATCCTGTTT
>CANPZL010000040.1 GCA_947589055.1 uncultured Lachnospiraceae bacterium
CAAGGCGAAGAGGAAGGGAAGCCCGCACCGAGCCGAGAGGCGAGGTGGGCAAGGCGAAGAGGAAGGGAAGCCCGCAGAGGGGTATAGTGCGAAGCCCGCACCGAGCCGGAAGGCGAGGTGGGCAAGGCGAAGAGGAAGGGAAGCCCGCACCGAGCCGGAAGGCGAGGTGGGCAAGGCGAGGAGGAAGGGAAGCCCGCACCGAGCCGGAAGGCGAGGTGGGCAAGGCGAAGTATAATAGGTGATAAAATGGGATTATGGAAACAGATCGGACGCTTGTTTAAGCGCTCCGCCATAGAAGAAAATAAAGAACTGGAATCCATAAATGATGTGGAACAGGAGGAACGGACGGAAGAAGCCGAGCTGACCCATCATTTAAGTCAGATCGTAGATTCGACCTATGAGATGGAGGATCTGAAACGAGAGTATGAAATGGTGACCTTTTATTTCGGTGATATTCAGAAGATTGAACAAATGGCACCGGATCATCTTCGGAAGCTGGAAGATGATGCCAGACGGATTCAGATGCTGGAGGATAATCGAAAGGAGCTTCAGGATATTCCGAAGCGGATAACGACGGAACGGTATAAACGATTCATGCGGCTGGAGGAAGAGATTCCGGGAGCCATTCTCCGCTTAAAAGAACTGGAAGATATGCGGCTTAAGATCAAGAGGGACTTGGAATATCTGGAAGGTGAAAAAGGTTCCTTGCAGTATGAGGAGGAACAACTGCAAGAGAAACAGAATATTCTGCGTAATGCTGCCATAGTGATTGGTATTCTGGCAATGGTGGTTGTAGTGGCGGCTTTGGTATTTACATTGCAGTATGATATGGACATGACCATAGCCGGAGCTGTAGCGGCTATGATCGCACTGGTGATCGAATTTTTTTTGTTTTTGGGACATAGTCGGGTGGCAAATGACAGGAAACTCTGTTATCAGAAGCATAACCGGGCGATACAGCTTCAGAATAAGGTAAAAATCAAATGGCTGAACAATACCAACAGCCTAGATTTTCTGTATGCGAAGTATGAAGTAAACAGCCGGAAGGAACTGGAATATGACTGGGAGCAGTATCAGCTGACGATTGAGGAAGAAGAACGGTATCAGAGAAATGCGGGAGACTTACGGGTATATCAGGAGGAACTAGTTTCCAATCTCCGGCAGGCAGGACTAGAGGATCCGGAAATCTGGTTAAAGCAGGTTCCGGCTCTGTTAGATAAACGGGAAATGGTAGAAGTAAAGCATGCTCTGAATGTAAGAAGGCAGCGACTGCGGGAGCGGATGAAGCAGAATGAAGAGAGCAGACAAAACAGTCTGGTTTGCGTAAAGGGCATTCTGACGGAGCATCCGGAGCTAAAGGAGCAGGCAAGAGAAGTATTGGTTTCGTATCATATCGCAGTATAAAACAGGGCGGGAGGATTGAAATGGCAGAGGAACAGGATATTCAGGCAATTATTGATCTATTGGACGGAAAAACTGCTTCTGGGGTTGGCCGAATCCACATCGAGGTAGAGAAGCAGACGACCGGTGGGGAAGAAACCGTCAGAGAACACTATCATCATGGACGCTGTGACGTGGGAAGTCCGTGGGCGTTGGGAACGGTGAGGAATTTTGATGCGTGACGAACCGGGTTATTTTGAGGCGGCATTATCGGATTTTGTATATGATATGGCAAGCGGAGGAGCGATCTGTCATTTGGCGGACGCAGGGTATTCAATCGACCGGATCATGAAGGAGTTGGATTTTCCGACACCCAGAAAACGGGTAGAACAGATCGTATACCGGCATATGTTGGAAAACAAAATCATACAGGAACAGCTGCCCATAGAACAGCAGTTGTTAAAGAAGCAAAGGTTTTCAAATATAACTGTGAGAGAGTTGGGAGAACGGTTAGAACAGCAGCTTCGGTTAAATGGAGAACAGCAGTCCTATATTAAGCTTCCGCTCCGTCTTTTGAAAATGAAGGTATGTTTCGACAGGGAGAGTATTTCATGTCTGACACAGGAGGAACAAGCATATCTTTTGGGCTTTCCGTGGGAAAAGGAGTATCTGTATCACCGTTTAACCGGGGGTATGCTGGAAATCGGAAAGCAACTGGCAGTAAAATCAGAGTGGGAGATAAGCTTTTATTTCCTGCAGACAGGCGAGGTCTTGATTTTGTAAACGGGTGTAATAACTACTTGATTTTATAAAGACTTCGGGATAGTATAGTACAAGTGGGCGGTTGTATAAGGTAAGAAAGGAAAACGGATAACCGTTTTATGAGATAACGGAGGAAAGAAAAATGGTAAAAGAGTTGGAAAAAAACTATAACCCTCAGGAAATAGAGGGACGTATATATAAGAAATGGCTGGACAAAAAATACTTTCATGCGGAGGTAGACCGAAGCAAAAAACCGTTTACTATCGTGATGCCGCCTCCTAATATTACCGGACAGCTGCATATGGGACATGCACTGGATAATACCATGCAGGATATACTGATCCGGTTTAAACGTATGCAGGGATATAATGCACTCTGGCAGCCGGGTACGGATCATGCGGCAATCGCAACGGAAGTCAAGATAATCGAGACCTTAAAGGAACAAGGGATCGAGAAGGAAGATTTAGGACGGGAAGGATTTTTAAAAAAAGCTTGGGCTTGGAAGGACGAATATGGCGGAAGAATCGTCAATCAGCTAAAAAGGCTGGGGGTATCCGCTGATTGGGACCGGGAACGATTTACCATGGACGAAGGAAACAATCGGGCGGTGACAGAGGTTTTTTGCAGACTCTATGAAAAAGGATATATTTATAAAGGCTCCCGGATCGTCAACTGGTGTCCGGTCTGCCAGACTTCTATCTCGGACGCAGAGGTTATTCATGAAGAACAAGAGGGACATTTCTGGCATATCCGTTACCCGATTGCAGGAGAAGAGGGAAATTATGTAGAAATCGCAACTACCCGTCCGGAAACCATGTTAGGAGATTCCGCAGTGGCAGTCCATCCGGATGATGAACGGTATCAGGGGATAATCGGGAAAACGGTTATTCTGCCTATAGTCAATAAGGAAATCCCGGTCATTGCGGATTCTTATGTAGATAAGGAATTCGGAACCGGTGTGGTTAAGATCACTCCGGCACATGATCCGAATGACTTTGAGGTGGGGAAACGACATAACCTGCCGGAAATCAATATCATGAACGATGATGCGACGATCAATGCAAACGGTGGAAAATACGCCGGTATGGATCGCTATGAGGCCCGTAAGCAGATCGTAGAGGAATTGGATAAACTGGGCCTGCTGGTCAAGGTAGAACCGCATACGCATAATGTAGGGACCCATGACCGTTGCAAGACGACGGTTGAACCTTTAATAAAACCGCAGTGGTTTGTGAAGATGGACGAAATGGCGAAGCCGGCATTGGAAGCAGTTAAAAACCATTCCCTGCATCTGGTGCCGGAGCGTATGGATAAGACGTATTATAACTGGCTGGAAAACATCCGGGATTGGTGTGTATCCAGACAGCTTTGGTGGGGACATCGGATTCCTGCGTACTATTGTCAGGATTGCGGAGAAATAACCGTCCGCAGGGAACCGGTCTGTACCTGTCCGAAATGCGGGAGCAGCAAAATGAAACAGGACGAGGATACCCTGGATACTTGGTTTTCCTCTGCCTTATGGCCTTTTTCAACATTAGGCTTTCCGGAGCAGACAGAGGAGATGGAATACTTTTACCCGACGAATGTGCTGGTAACCGGTTACGACATCATTTTTTTCTGGGTGATCCGAATGGTATTTTCCGGATTGGAGCAGACAGGAAAGCTGCCCTTTGATCATGTGTTGTTCCACGGTCTGGTACGGGATGATCAGGGACGGAAGATGAGTAAATCTCTTGGAAACGGAATTGATCCCTTAGAGGTCATTGATAAATACGGTGCGGATGCTCTGCGTCTGACATTGATTACCGGTAATGCACCGGGAAACGATATGCGGTTCTACTGGGAACGGGTAGAAGCCAGCCGGAACTTTGCAAATAAGATCTGGAACGCCTCCCGATTTATCCTGATGAATATGGAAAAAGCAGAGGCAAACGATATTTCGCTGGAGCAGCTGACACAGGCGGACCGATGGATTTTGTCAAAGGTGAACGCACTGGCAGGCGAAGTAACGGAAAATCTGGAAAAGTATGAAATGGGAATTGCCGCAGACAAGCTGAACGGATTCATCTGGGAGGAATTCTGCGACTGGTATATTGAAATGGTAAAACCCAGACTGTGGAATGAGGAAGATGAAACCCGTGGTGCGGCACTTTGGACCTTAAAGACGGTACTGATCCAGTCCTTAAAGCTTTTACATCCCTATATGCCTTTTATCACGGAAGAAATCTTCTGCAATTTGCAGGAGGAAGAGGAATCCATTATGATCTCTCAATGGCCGGTATTCCGGGAGGAATGGAATTTTGCTGATGATGAAGCGGCTGTAGACACGATCAAGGCAGCAGTCCGGGGAATTCGGAATATCCGTACCGAAATGAATGTGGCACCTAGTAAAAAGGCAACGGTATATGTGGTATCCGGAAAAGAAAAAATCAGAAATATCTTTGAAAACAGCAAGGTATTCTTTGCTGCATTGGGATATGCCAGCGAGGTATTTGTACAGGCGGATAAAGCCGGAATTGCGGAAAATGCAGTGTCGGTACTGATTCATGATGCGGCTCTTTATATGCCATTTGCAGAGCTGGTGGATATTGAAAAGGAGCGGGAACGACTGGGAAAGGAACGAACCCGGTTGCAGGGAGAGATTAAGCGTGCGGAAGGAATGCTGAACAATCCGAAGTTTGTTGAAAAAGCGCCTGCGTCTAAGCTGGAAGAGGAAAAAGGAAAACTAGAAAAATACACACAGATGCTTGCACAGGTAGAAGAACGACTGGGGCAATTAGAATAAGAGTATTATTCAGACTTGCCATTATGAGATAAGCCGCCGACAGTGATGTCAGATCATTGCCGGCGGCTTATCTTATATTGGCCGTCAATCTATAGAATACAGCATATCCGGTTACCAGATGATTTTTCAGAATTCAGAAATAATAATATCAGATTTTTTTAAGAAAATAGAATTGTTAATTATGCCGGAAATGATAGAATATATTTCATAAACATAGACGATCCGTTATGTTTATAAAACGGACAGTTACTATAAAAATGGGGAGGGATGATCCATGCGGTATATTTGGAAGAATATCTGGCTGACTCTTCGGAAGGAACCTGCGATTTCTCTGATACTGGCAATAGGAATTTTTCTATCCGCCTTTGTTCTGAACTTCTCTGTAGGCATTTATCATGAGTTTGCAAGGGAGAGGCTGGCAGGTCAGGTCACTTCTACCGGTATGGCAGTTGATTTTTTGGAAGCAGAGGATGGCCGGTATGTCAGAACGGATTCCCTGCTGGAATGTCTTACGTCAATGGATCGAAATGTGACAAACGGAATGGATCATTTTGAGTTAGATGTGGATATAGATCCCGCTGTTGACATCATATATAACGGGCATGGCGGAAGAGGGGATGTCTGTTGTATGTTTGCGATGAAGAATGGGGAGCCTGTGATGGCAGACTTGTATTTGCATGCAGGGAGGAGCTTTACCGAAAAAGAATTTGAAAGCGGTGCCAAAGTGGCGTATGATCTCTATCTTCCTTATTTTGGGAATCCGGAAACGGATGATCTTTCGGGAATGGATGTATTTTGCGGCCCGTGGCGTTCGGAAGATGGAACGAAATTTATCATCAATGGAGAGGAATATTCGATTATAGGTTATCAGGCGTTTCAATGGAAACCCATGATCCCATTATCCGCTGTGGATGGAGAGGTAAGAGCGGTGCGAATGATAATCACACCGAAAGGTAATACATTTTCCCAATATCAATATGAGGAGATCCGGGAAACGCTGGAACAGGAGTTTGGTGATCTGGCGGAATGTACAGATGCGGACTTTATACAGATGGATCGTGTTTACTATATCATAGTATTTTGTATTACCGGACTGCTCGCTTTGATAGCAGGTCTGATCCTGACGGTGAGCTTCCAGTATATTTTGCTGCAAAGACGCAAGACCTATGGCATATACCAGTTATGCGGTTGTAAAACAGGAGAAGTAAGGCGACTGTTTTTGCTGGAATGTATGTTTGTGATCGGCGGACTTTATATCGTGTCAGTAGTGGTTTATCATTGGCTTGCCCTCCCACTTCTTTCCCGATTCTGTACGTTTATAAGTGAAGTGGCGAATCCGGCTTATTATACAGGAATCGGAATTGTGCTTATGATCTGTTCCTATCTGATCTTGAAAGTCATGACAGGAATCGGGATAAAGAAAGAGATTCCCCGGAATCTGAAAGGAGGGGTGTACTAAAATGATAGGAAAGCTTGCATGGCAGGAATTAAAGCGAAATATCCGATTTGATACCTTGATCTTTCTGTTGTTGATTGTGGTTTATGCGGTGATTGTCTCTATGGGAGCGGTAGTGGAATACCGGTTTCGGGATTATATGGTCTTTGCAGAGGAGATGCAGCAGAAAGGAATGATATTGGGTGTGAGTGTAGGATCAACACCGGAATCTTACTTAATTAGAAGAAAAGAAGAACTGCTTTCATATTTAAGGCAGACTACGGATGTTGAAGGTATGTATTGGATCATGCCTATGCGATGGCAGTATCGGGAAATGGTGGCGTATTCGTATGATGATGCGTTTTTGGAAAAATATATGCCTGAACTGGAAGAAGGTCAATGGCTGACCGAGGTGGACCCGGAGGATACGACATTGAAGGCAGTTGTGTCATATAATGATTCGGATATTTCAGTTGGAGATGTGTTGACCATCACCAATTCTGCGGTGGAAGATAAGGAGATCACAGTAGAGATCATTGGAAAGCTGGCAGAAGATGCCAAAGTGATCGGATACAATCAGTTTGAGGAAAGAAAAGGCGGCTGCGGAGATTTTCTCCTTGCTCCGTGGGATCTGGACAAGGCATGGGAACAGGCGAATAAAGCAGATAGTGTAGTAGTAGGCGAAACGGCTTATCGGGTGCCGATACTCTTTTTTGCTAATGAGCAGCTGAATCATCATCCGTATTTTGACCCGTCTGCTCCGGGAGCGGATGGAACCGGTTTTCAGAGAGTTATGAACGGGCTGGTCTTTGTACTGTATGAGAAGGATATAACCGAAGAAAATATCGAGCATAATCTGAGTTATGGTTTGTCAAATATATTTTCTCCGTTTCAAATGGATTTACAGGAGTATAATAAGGCGGCGTTGGATTATATTTTATCAGGAATGAAATCATTCCTTGCAGTCATCATCTGTATATTCTGTTTAATCATAGTGGCGTCTGTCAGCATAGAAATGCTCACAGCAAAAAAACAGCTTCGGAATTATGCGATTTATTATATCACAGGCTTGCAGTGGAAGCATATTTATCGGATTCACCTGCTTCATATGCTGTATCTGAGCGGCGGTGCGATGTTGATTACCTGGATCGGATTCTGGATCGGAAACGGAGACGTGGTTCATTGGAATCTATTATCTGCCGGTATCTGCATTTTTATGCTGGCATTAAATGTATTTCTGTCGGTACTGGCACCGAAGCTGTTGATCGGACGTACACAGCCGGTCGCATTGTTTCATGAGAATTAGGAGGGGAATATGATTCGATTAGAAAATGTCGTAAAACGATATAATAATAAAAAGGCAAATGAATTTGAAGCGTTACATGGTATCACCATTGAGCTTGAACAGGGAGAACTGGTGGCAATCATAGGAAAATCCGGAGCCGGAAAATCAACCCTTCTGCATATTATTGCATGCATTGACAGCTATGAGGAGGGGGAATATTATATTGACGATTTACTGATCAAACATCTTTCCGACCGGAAACTGGCGGAGATACGGAATGAGAAGATTGGAATCGTCATGCAGGATTTTGCACTGGTTGAGGAAGCAAGCTGTATTGATAATGTAATGCTGCCCCTGGATTTTGCCAAAAAAAAGAAGAAAAACCGTCGTGAACTGGCACAGCAGGCGTTGGAACAGGTGCAGATGGGTGAATACAGTAAAAAGCCGGTCAATCAGTTATCCGGTGGGCAAAAACAGCGGGTGGCGATCGCACGGGCAATCGTAAATGAGCCGGAGATTTTGATTGCAGATGAACCGACCGGAGCCTTGGATACAAAGACCTCGGAGGAGATCATGAAGTTATTTAAGGGGCTGAACGAACAAAACCGTACAGTTATCATCGTTACGCATGACCCGACTGTAGCGGAGGAGTGTCAGCGGGTTATTGAAATATCGGATGGAAGAACACTTTCCTAGTTTGTATAAAAAGTTAAAATCTGCACATAATGAAGATATGACATTCGTCATACTATATTATGTAAGGAGGACAAGGACATGTCTAGCAACAGTTATTCAAACGACACAAATAGCAAGAATTCATCAAGCAATGCATCGAAGAATGAAGCAAGCAACAAGTCATCTAACAAGGCTTCAAACAAGAGCAGCAATAAGACCTCTAACAGCAGCAATCAGTCCACAAACGATTGCGAATAGAGGAATAAGAACACCTTTGGAATGCTCCGAATACCATAGAGTATAAGGAGCATTTTGGTGGTGGTAAAGGTGATGCCGACAATTGAGAATATAAATATTCGCCATATCATGCAGAAAGCAGTTGCAGAAAATGCAATTATCATAGATGTAAGAAGTGCAGAGGAATTTCGGAGAGGGCATATACCCATGGCTATGCATATGTCATTATCCGACATTCAACAAGGAAGGTTCAAGCTTCCAAGAGGGCGGACACTGATCCTATACTGTGACAGCGGGGCAAACAGCCTGAAGGCGGCGAGAATACTGGCAGGATATGGCTATAAGACTATGAATGCAGTTGGAGGTATTCAACAATACGATAAGGAATTAACGGTAGGCCGGCAGTAATGCCGGCTTTACCAGTGTAAAAAATGATTTGCAGTGTGCGAATTCCGACAGCGCTGTGCTTGACAGGTGCCGGATCGGAACGTAAAATGAAACATGACGGAAGACGGTTTTACGCCTTCAACATTAAAAACAGGTGATCCGTATGAACGATCGCACTGGATAAGGGATTGGAAGATTGGAATATGGTTGAATTGATTGCACCCTGTCATTTTGGAATGGAAGCGGTTTTAAAACGGGAAATTCAGGATCTGGGTTATGAGATCGTACAGGTAGAGGATGGTAGAGTGACCTTTCAGGGAGGAGAGGAAGCGATTGTTCGGGCGAATATCTTTATCCGGACTGCGGAACGGATATTGATCAAGATGGGAAGTTTTCCGGCCAGAACCTTTGACCAGCTGTTTGAAGGAACGAAAGCGATCGCATGGCAGGAGATTATCCCAAAGGACGGAAGATTCTGGGTATCAAAAGCATCTACAAAGAACAGTGTGTTATTCAGTGCTTCCGATATTCAGTCGATTGTAAAAAAGGCAATCGTGGAAAAGTTGAAAACGATCTATCATGTGGAATGGTTTTCAGAAACCGGAGCGGAATATCCGCTGCGTGTTTTTATCAATAAAGATGTGGTAAGTATCGGTCTGGATACTTCCGGGGAGTCCCTGCACAAACGGGGGTATCGTAAGCTGACGGGGAAAGCGCCGATTTCCGAAACGCTGGCGGCTGCATTGATCTTACTGACACCGTGGAAGGCTGACCGGATCTTAGTGGATCCGTTTTGCGGAAGCGGAACGTTCCCTATTGAAGCGGCTTTGATCGGAGCCGGAATCGCTCCGGGCATGCACCGTTCCTTTCTGGCACAAAGCTGGACAAACCGAATACCCTCTGTCTGCTGGAAGGAAGGAATGGAAGAGGCGGAAAGCCGGATACGACGGGATATTAAAATGAATATTCAGGGTTATGATATTGATAACAGCGCCATACGCTGCGCCTTGGGAAACGCAAGGGCGGCCGGTGTTGAATCGTATATTCATTTCCAGCAGCGCAGCGTAGCGGAGCTAAGCCATCCGAAAAAATACGGATTTATCATTACCAATCCCCCATACGGAGAACGTATGGAGGAAAAGGAAGAATTACCCGGTTTGTATCGAATGATAGGGCAAAGCTTTGACAGGCTGGATACTTGGTCGAAATACATAATCACCTCTTACGAGGAGGCGGAAAAATACTTGGGAAGAAAAGCGGACAAGAATCGGAAGGTCTATAATGGCATGATAAAGGCATATTTTTATCAGTTTTTAGGTCCGAAACCACCCAGAAAGGCTGGGCATGGAGTGGAGAATACGGAAAGCCGGCCATGAGAGGATAGGAACCGAGCAAGCAGGACAAAAGACGCAGCAGTTGGGTAAAAGGAAAAGGAGACTTTGGATTGAAACGATGGATGATCGCCATACTGGTGATTCTGATTACGATTATATTGATAATGGCCTTTCGAGAACATCCGGAGGTTCAGGTGCAGCGTGGGGATAACGATTCTGCATATGCAGATTTGTTTTTAGAGGATCTGGCCGCAATGAATAACAAGAAGGGAATCTCCATGAAGGTGGAGGAGGAAACGCTTTCTTTCGTTGAGGGAACGCCCTTTTTAAGCTCGAAAGGGATTTTGATGTTTCCGGTAGAACAGTTAACGGATACTTTCAACTGCTCCACGCAGATTTATGATAACGGTAATATATTGATCGAAAAGGGAATGAATTCCATCAGCCTTTATGTAAACAGTGCATCAGCCAAAGTAAACGGAACTACCATTGAGCTTGCGGATAAGGTACTAAGTCTGGAAGAAGAATTCTATATACCATTGGGAGATATAGCGGAGTATATCAATTATGATTTTTCCCTGAATTACAAGGAGGCATCGGTGGTGATGCATCAGATTGCGGAGGAAGTAGAGCTTCCGCCCAAGTATGATATGCGTACCTTAGATCGGGTAACGCCGGTTCGGGATCAGGGCTTGTATGGTACCTGTTGGGCATTTGCTTCGCTTGCCGCATTGGAGACTACCTTGACCCCAAAGGAACAACTGATCTTTTCACCGGATCATATGAGCCTTTGCAACAGCTTTAGCCTGGAACAGAATGAAGGCGGCGAGTATACTATGGCGATTGCTTATATGGCAAGCTGGCAGGGACCGGTATACGAATCAGATGATCCGTATGGTGATGGTGAGACCAATGAGAATCTTGCTGCCCGCAGGCATCTGGAAGAAGCGTTGATCATTGCTCCAAAGGACTACACCGGAATCAAGGAAGCTATATATAAGTACGGTGCGGTAGAAACTTCGATTTATACACAAATGAAAACCGCTAACAGCTGGTCTAATTATTATAACCGGGAGCGGGCGGCTTATTATTATGATCAGGAGGCACCCTGCAATCATGACATTATCATCGTAGGCTGGGACGATAACTTCCCGAAGGAATATTTTACGGTTTCTCCCAAAGAGGACGGAGCGTTTATCTGCAAAAACAGCTGGGGTACTGAGTTTGGTGAAGACGGATATTTTTATGTATCCTATGAGGATGCCAATATCGGTACAACTAACGTCGTATATTCTAAGCTGGGAGGAGCCGATAATTTCGATCATATTTATCAGGCGGATTTGCTGGGCTGGACCGGACAGCTGGGCTACAACCGTGAGGCGGCATATTTTGCTAACGTCTACCGGACAGAAGGAAAAGAGGAATTGGCGGCGGTGTCTTTTTATGCTACGGATGCCGATACCAGCTATCAGGTTTATGTCGTTAAGGATTTCAAAAATGAAAACAGCTTAAATGAGCGTAAGCTGGTAAAGGAGGGGAAACTGCAGACGGCAGGATATTATACCGTTCGGCTGGATGAACCGATAGCATTGGAGGAAGACAGCAAATATGCGGTTGTGGTATACATCAGTACCCCCGGTTCCGTGCATCCGGTTGCCATAGAATATGATGCCGATCAGAGAACCCGTCAATTCGACATTACAGATGGAGAAGGCTACATCAGCTTATATGGAAATAAATGGGTGAACACGGAAGAAAATCAGGATTGTAATTTATGCTTAAAGGCATTTACCAATGACAGATAGAGACAAAGTATTCCGGTGCTGTTTAGTCCTATAGGAACATTCGGTATCGTATGACAGGGAAGGAGAAATACATGAGACGATTGATTTTTGCAACAGGGAATCAGGATAAGCTAAGAGAGATCCGTGCGATCATGGAGGGACTGGATTATGAGATTCTTTCTATGAAGGAAGCCGGTATAGAGATTGAGATCGAAGAAAACGGAACGACCTTCCGGGAAAATGCCTTGATTAAGGCGAGAGCCATTCATGCACGCTGTCATGAACTGGTACTGGCAGATGATTCCGGTCTGGAAGTTGATTACATGGATAAGCAGCCGGGTGTTCTGTCACATCGGTTTGGGGGAGAGGATACGCCCTATTCCATTAAAAATAAGATGATCATCGAGCGGCTGGAGGGTGTACCTGACGAGAAACGTACAGCTCGTTTTATCTGTGCTATTGCCGCAGTATTTCCGGACGGATCTGAGGTAGTGAAGGAAGCGGCAATGGAAGGCAGGATCGGTTATCAGGAAGCCGGAACAAATGGGTTTGGGTATGATCCGATTTTTTATCTGCCGGAATTTCACTGTACCAGTGCAGAGCTATCGCCGGAGGATAAGAATGCCATCAGTCATCGTGGAAAAGCACTGCGTCTGATGCGGAAAGAATTAGAAGCAGGTATACATTAACAATCAGACAGAAACTGGTGTGGAGGAAGAAGAATGCGTGTAGTAATCGTCAGTGATTCCCATGGCAGAAATGATTATGTGAAGCGGGCAATCCAACAGGCAGGAGCGTTCGATGTATTCATTCATTTGGGAGACATAGAGGCGGATCTTGAGGAATTAAAGGGTATGGTTGACTGCCCATCTTATATCGTAGCAGGAAATAATGATGTGGGAACCGGTTTGCCGGGAACCTTGACGATTACATTAGAGGGGAAAAAGATTTTTCTTACCCATGGACATCGGCACGGTGTAAATTACGATTTGAAGCGGCTGGGACTTCTGGCGGTTTATAATAATATCGACATTGCTATGTTTGGGCATACCCATTATCCCTATCTGGATCGGGGTGATGATGTGATCTTGCTGAATCCGGGCAGTCTGACGTATCCCCGGCAGGAGGGAAAAGCACGAACCTTCATGATCATGGAGCTGACACCGGAGGGCGGAGTGGAGTTTTACTGGCAGGAACTGGAAGAGGAAGGCAGGCGGAAGCAAAGCTGGCTGGATAAACTGTTTGAGGCACCGTAGAGCAGCTAAGAGACGAAAAAGCGGGAGAACCAAAATGAAAAAAGGAAATGAATATGAAGTTCAAATTACGGAATATGCGTTCCCGAATAAGGGCATAACCGAGCTGGAAGGATATAAGGTAATCGTAAAGGGCGCTTTTCCGGGAGAACGGGTACGGATTCGTATCCTGAAACGAAAAAACGGAAAAGCGGAGGGGCGTCTTTTGGAGGTGTTGGAAAAATCGCAGACGGAGACAGCCCAGCCATTCTGCCGGCACTTTGGGCAATGCGGCGGCTGTATGTATCAGACTTATCTGTATGAAACCCAGCTAGCCATGAAGGAGCAGCAGGTGCGGCAGCTTTTGGATAATGTTTGTAAAGATTACATATGGGAAGGTATCCTTCCAAGCCCGTTGATCGAAGGGTATCGGAATAAAATGGAGTTTTCCTTTGGCGACGAATATAAGGAAGGACCGTTGACGCTTGGTCTGCATCGAAAGGGAAGCTTTTATGATCTGATTCAGATTGAGGACTGTAAGATTACGGATTCGGATTTTAACCGGATCCTAAACTGTACGTTGGAGCATTTTGCAAAACGGAACATACCGTATTTTAAGAAAATGAGCCATGAGGGTTGTCTGCGCCATCTGGTGATACGACAGACAGCGAAGGAAAAAGAGTTGCTGGTCAATCTGGTAGTGAGCAGCCAGTTAGATATGGAAGATACTCAATTACCGAATAAGAATCCTATGCCTGCAGAACCGCTTGCGGCCTTTGAAGAGTATCTGGCTCTGTCAAGCTGGCTGGATAAGCTGACAAAACTGGAACTGCATGGCAGAATCGCCGGTGTCTTGCTTACGATCAACGACAGCTTGGCGGATGTAGTACAGAGCGATAAGATCTACTTGCTTTACGGACAGGACTTTATCTATGAAGAACTGCTGGGACTGCGGTTTAAGATCACACCATTTTCTTTCTTTCAGACGAATACGCTGGGGGCGGAAGTCCTATATGAAAAGGTAAGGGAATATGTAGGAGATATTAAGGATCAGGTGATTTTTGATCTGTACAGCGGCACCGGTACGATCGCTCAAATGCTGGCACCTGTGGCTAAGAAGGTGGTTGGCGTGGAGATTGTTCCGGAGGCGGTAGAGGCGGCAAGGGAAAATGCAGTCTTGAATCATTTGGATACCTGTGAATTTATTGCAGGAGATGTACTAAAGGTATTGGACGAACTTCCGGAGCTTCCGGATTTTATCGTGTTGGATCCCCCACGGGACGGGATTCATCCCAAGGCTTTACATAAGCTGATCCGGTATGGCGTAGAGCGGATGGTATATATTTCCTGCAAACCGACCAGTTTGGCAAGGGATCTTGTGACGCTGCAAGAAGCTGGGTATCAGGTGGTAAAGGCGTGCAGCGTGGATATGTTTCCGTGGACGGGGAATGTGGAGACGGTGTGCCTATTGTCCAAAAAATCCCAATAAATTAAAGGATTATATTGATTTGGGAAGGAGATAAGTGTTCCTATTTTCGCAGAAAGATGATATAAGTGAGCATTTACCCCGGAATAGTGTTTTGGGATTAGAAGGATATGTTTTGGCGAAAGTATAATAAGTGCAAAGATAGGGAGAGGATAGAAAATGGATTTTTTTACTAAGTGTTTGGATTTGTTTCAAAGAATATCAGATGTGTCAGATGTACATGATTTGGAAAAGGATGTTAATAATTATCAAAAGCTACAATATTATAAAATGAATTTTAATCGCATAAATCGAAAAAAAATAGAACAGTTTATTATTGATGTTCGTTGTGATAATAATATATTTACTGCAATCCGGCAACTTAAACGAACGGTTATGTATGAACCATCAAAATTTTTATATCAACTATCATTAAATGAATTGTTCAATGAACTTTGTGGAGAAGAGTACAATATTGTTTTGAAAGGGGCTTATGATAGTGTGAAGGTACTGAATGAACTGACTGACGAGCAGGATAAGGAACTTCAGAATAAATTTGCCAATGAGGATATGGATATATTTGAGCAATATAAATGCATGTAGCGTTTTGATATAAAAATATTCTGATGGTTCGGAATATTGTACAACAATATGCGATAATGATTGAAACTATTGAAAAAACAGAGAATGGGATGGGTTGTATCTTAAAATATTAAGGTGGGATAAAAGAAAGATATGGTTATAGAAATCTCATAGAAGTTCTTTGAGAAATATTTTGGATTGAAAAGTAGGATATAGGAATTATGATACAATTAGATGCAAAAGAGGCAGTAATGCTTCGACATTATCAGAAGTTATTTGATACTTATTCCTTTGATGAATATGATATTCTTGGATTTTTGATGTTGATTAGAAGATTCATTCAAAATGAATATACAGATATTCTTGAATTTGCGGATTTGATAGCACATCGTCTTAGGGATAGGGGAAAAGCAATGACTTGTCTATCCTCCGCTATTGATAATGATTATGAAACATATAATGGGAAAAAAGTGAAAGGGTATTATGGAATTCACGAGTGCAGTTGGAAAAAGGAATGGAATCAGTTGTTTACGGATTTTGGTATGGTACTAAATGAGAGATTGTTAAAAGAGATCACAATTTGTATTTTTTCTTTGGCACACGGGAGTGAATATATGGATAAAAATGGACATCATGGATATTTAGTATTAGTGCGTGGAAAAAATAACACGCTTGCTCTATCAACGACAGAGGGAAATACAAATTCATTATTTATTTGTTTTTTTCTACTGAGAAATATTGAGTTTAATCAAGAAAGGGAAGATTTTCTTTATAAAAATCCAGTAGAAACGGAACGTGTAGATGCTAAGTTGAGGTTGAAAGACAAAGATGGATATATCATATAGGATTACGATAGAAAAGAATTTTGAGATAGGAGGATTGTATCATGAATACAAAAGAAAGCTACATATATCGTTTGCTTGACGGAGCAGACAAAAATTTATTATTCCGGTGTATCAGAGGCCTTATAGTTGGAAAAAACAAGACTGTGAATTGCTTCTGTTAAATTTGTTGGTAGTATACGAAAAAATATTCTTCACATTTTTTGGGAATATTGTGCATGTAGCAAATGATGTAGGTGGCTGTAGCGAATACATTGTCATAGATGGACAACAGAGAATTAAGGAGTAGAAAAACCTAAAAGCACATAGAAAAATGGCCAAAATGCAAGGAGGGCATATCATGCACTTTGTGAAAACAAAGGGAATATTATCTGCTAAAAATGAAATGAATTTATATCGAGGCTGCACGCACGGGTGCATTTATTGTGACTCCAGAAGTAAGTGTTATCACATGGAACATGATTTTGAAGATATTGCGGTCAAAGCAAATGCGATTGACCTGTTAGAGTATGCGCTTACCCATAAACGTAAGAAATGTATGATAGGTACAGGTTCTATGACTGACCCGTATATTCCGCTAGAATTGGAGATAGGAAATGTCAGAAAGGCCCTGCACTTAATTTATGAGCATGGGTTTGGTTTCACAGTTATTACAAAATCAAGCCATATTTTAAGAGATTTGGATCTATTACAGAAAATAAATGAAAAGACAAAGTGCGTTGTGCAAATGACTTTGACTACTTATAAGGAAGATTTGTGTAAAAAAATTGAGCCGAATGTAAGTACAACAAGGGAACGATTTGAAGTATTGAAAACATTGCGAGATGCCGGAGTGCCAACAGTTGTATGGCTGACGCCGATTTTGCCGTTTATCAACGATACGGCAGATAATGTTTCTGGTATTTTGGATATGTGTATTGAAGCAAAGGTTTATGGTATCATCTGTTTCGGAATGGGTCTGACACTCCGAGAAGGAAATCGAGAGTATTTCTATGAACAGTTAGACAGATTGTTTCCGAAACTAAAAGAAAAATACATACGTACATACGGAAATCGATATATAATCGAGAGCGAAAATAACAAAAAGTTGATGCAGCTTTTTCATCGAAAATGCGAAGAAAATGGAATTGTGCATGACAACGAACAATTATTTAACTATTTGCATTTCTTTGAAGATAAGAACGATAGTAGGCAATTAAGTATTTGGGATTGGGAAGCGGAGAAAAGGAATGCCGCTGATCAGACAGAATAGATCCGCTGTCCTGTTTTCACCAGTAAAACTTGTGATAGCACATCATTCCGGTCACCTTATCAGGTTCAGCTGACTTTTTCTGTGTCTTTTGTTGCCTCATGCATCACGATTTTTTCAATCAGGGTGTTCAGAAGCTCGCGGACAGATCTATGGGGTGGGAGTAATGTTTGATCAGTGCGACTCATTTCTCGGCGTCGTATGTCGTCTGCCGCTCGGCAGCGACGGACAAAAAATCTGCGTTTGATAGCGATGTCAAATAATCCTCACTAATAACAAGGCAATAAAAACGCCGTTGTCCAACAAATCGGATAACGGTGTTTTTGAAATTTCAATGTTCTTATATAATGCGAGAAATTATTAACGAAATCTAATTTGTAATTTTTTTTGTGAGCGTATTGACACCGTGTCAGTATGGTGTTATACTAACTATACTGACATGGTGTCAGAACATATCCGTATCGGCATTAGTGGATATGTCCGGGTACTGGTCAGCCCCCGCCGCACCGCATTTTATCAACGGGTACACCGGTTATCCGCAAATCTCCCTTGACGATTGCGTGTAGCGTTACGGATGTCGACAATACTCTGGTTTTGAGAGCTTCATCTACACCATCGAAAACACCTATGTAGCGGAAGAACATCTGAATGAAAAAGGCAACGTCGATTATGAAACCTTGAAACCGGTGCTTTTTGAGTTTCCCAGCTTCAAGGAAATTCCCGTCAAGGAGATTGGGAGTATAACCAGCTTCACACGCACCTCTATTTACAACTACTTCCAAATGAAAGAGGGAATTTTTCTGGCCTTACTGAAGCGGGAATATGAACTGTGAAATCGACATCCGCCCGGAATATCTGGCAGCATTCAAGGTGGTATATGGAGAATTTATGAGATTACATTCAACTGCGTAAAATGGCTGTTGAATGAATAAAGGAGGACTTCACAATGAATAGAGAAATGAAATTGCCAAAATCGCATTGGGCGCATGGGCTTGGGGAAATGACGGAACCTTCGGAAAGTGAGCAGGGCGGTAGAAAAGGAGAACACTATGAAGCAACCAAAACAAATCGTAAAAAGAATTGTTGACCTTGCCATGATCGTTCTTCTGCCACTTTTGATGGCGGAAATATTGATCGGGCAGGAAATTCATGAATGGCTTGGTACTGTTATGCTGGTGCTGTTCCTTACGCACCATCTTCTGAATCTGGGGTGGTGGAAAAGCTTCCCAAAAGGAAAGTATAACCCGTCCCGCACTTTTGGCACGGCGCTTGATCTGCTGCTCCTGCTGGATATGGCGGCGCTTTGTATCAGTGGGATTATGATGTCCGGATTTGTTTTCCGCTTTCTGCACATCAGCGGCGGGATGATGATTGCAAGACAGCTACACTTATTTGCCTCCCATTGGGGACTTATCCTCATGTCTGCTCACCTTGGAATACACATGGAGCAGTTTTTCCCGCTTTTCCGGAAGCTGTTCCACTTATCCGAAAAAAACGCCGCAAGAACGTGTGTCTTGCGAATTGCCGCCATCGTCTTGTCTGTGTACGGACTCTACGCATTTATCGCACAGCACATGACGGATTATCTGTTCCTGCAAACGCATTTCGTGATGTTCGACGAGACCAAAGCGGCAGTTGTCTATATTGCCGAAACTGTTGCCATACTTGGTCTGTTCGCAGTAGCGGCACATTACAGTAACAAGCTGCTTCGCAAGGCTGGACAGAAAAGTGAAAAGGAACGGTCAAACGGGCGGGCCCTCAAAGCCGTGACATTCCTTATTCCGGTGATTGTCTGTGTCCTTGTGGTGGTGGGACTGAACCTGCCATCGCAAAGCGAGCCATGGCAGGTAAATCCCACAGAGCCGCCGGATGAAAGCAGTACAAGCACAGTCGAAAACACAACAAGCCCTTCGGAGTCCGGTCAGCCTGACCAGCAGGTCGTACCCGTAGAGGATGGCTTTTTACTGATTAAGGGCGGTAGTTTTGCGATGGGCAGCCCGGAGGACGAACCGTGGCGTTCAGCGGACGAAACCCAGCATACCGTAACGGTCAGCGATTTTTACATGAGTCCCTATGAAGTCAGACAAAGCGAATATACTGCCGTGATGGACGATAATCCCTCCAATTTTAACGGGGAGGATCTGCCGGTAGAGAATATTTCGTGGCTAGATGCTATTGCATTCTGCAACGCCCTCAGTGAGAAAGAAAATCTCACGCCTGCCTACCAGATCGACGGTGAAACCGTGACATGGGACAGGAGTGCGAGCGGCTACCGTCTGCCCACAGAAGCGGAGTGGGAATATGCCTGCCGAGCCGGCACGACTACGCCGTTCAACACCGAAACCTCCATAAGTCCGGAGGAATCCAACTACTACGGCCATTATCCCTATGAGATCGAGGACAACTATTTTTCTCAGGAGAATCTCACCACGAAGCCAGGCGAGTATCGACAGACGACGGTTGCCGTAGACAGCTTTTCTCCCAATAACTGGGGGCTTTACAATATGCACGGCAATGTCAGTGAGTGGGTGTGGGACTACTACGACGAGTACGACACAACCAACGAAGCCGATCCCGTCGGCCCGGAAACCGGAACACGACGCATCTACCGTGGTGGCGGTTGGAATGATTTTGCCAAGAATATGCGCTCGGCCTACCGCGCCACTTTGCCGGAGGACAAGGGCAGCTTCAATCTGGGCATCCGTTTGGTTCGTAATGCCGTTAACGGCACAGGAAATATCGTTAGCTCCCAAACGGGTATAGAAACCGAAGAGGGAGGCCGCATGCTGATCGCCTTCTTCTCCTGGGGCGGCAACACAAGAGGTATTGCGGAGGAAATTCAGTCTCAAACCGGCGCTGATCTCTTTGAGATCGAACTGGTGACGCCTTATTCCGACGACTACAACACCGTACTCATGGAGGCCCAGCACGATCAGAACATTCAGGCAAGGCCGGAGATCAGGAATCATGTGGAGAATTTTGAACAGTATGACATCATCCTTTTGGGCTATCCCAACTGGTGGGCGTCCATCCCCATGCCGATTGCCTCTTTTCTGGAGGAATATGATTTTTCGGGCAAAACGATTATCCCGTTTTGCTCCCATGGCGGCGGGCGCTTCGGGCAGAGCCTGACGGCGATCACAAAGCTGGCTCCTGATGCGGTTATGGACGAACCCCTGTCCATTCACTACTCAGGCGGCAGCAGTCTGTCGGACGATATAGCCGCATGGCTGGAAACCAATAAAATTTCTACCAAATGACGGAGGTGTTGAGTATGAAAATGAGAAAACTAGGAGAACTGGAAGTTACGGAAATCGGTATGGGCTGCATGGGGTTTTCCCATGGGTATGGTGCTGTGCCGGAAGAAAGCTACAGCATAGAGGCGATCCGAAAAGCCCATGATTTTGGATGTAATTTTTTCGACACGGCGGAAGTCTACGGGATGCAGCAGTTTGAAAAGGGACACAATGAGCGTCTTGTAGGCAAAGCCATAGAACCCTTCCGCAAGGACGTGATCCTAGCCACCAAACTGCATATCGAAACGGAAGAACCAAAACTGGACGGTTCCCTCTACAATACCATTCGCCGCCATTTGGAGGCGTCCATGGAGAAGCGCGGACCGACTACATTGACCTTTACTATCTGCACCGGGTCAATCCCGATATTCCGGTGGAGGATGTAGCGGAGGTTATGGGACGACTTATCAAAGAGGGACTGATCTGCGGCTGGGGAATGTCCATGGTCAATACGGAGCTGATCGAGCGGGTACAGTCCATCACACCGCTGACCGCTGTGCAGAATATCTATTCCATGCTGGATCGGGATTACGAGAAAAAGGTCATTCCGTATTGTCTGGAGCATAATATCGGTTTTGTGGCGTTTTCCCCGATCGCAAGTGGTTTTTTGTCCGGCAAGGTCACCACTGAAACAGAATTCGGTTTTGATGATGTGCGTATATGGGTGCCGCAGATGAAAAAAGAGAATATCGCCGCCAATCAGCCGGTGCTGGAACTGATTCAGCAATATGCGAAAAGCAAAGATGCGACAAATGCTCAGATTGCACTGGCTTGGATGCTGAAAAAATATCCCCATGTAGTGCCGATTCCCGGTTCCAAAAATCAGGAGCGGATACTTGAAAATCTTGGTGCGTGGCAGGTAGAACTTTCTGATGAAGAATTTATGGAACTTGACGGAAGACTGTCTCAAATAACGGTGCATGGCAATCGTCGTGATGTCGGTTTTGCGACAGAATATATCGACTAAGAGATCAGGAGGATAAGGAATATGGTAATAGATTTTCATACACACCCAATTCCTGAAGCGTTCAGGCAGGCACTTCAGGACATGAACATTGATCCTATAGAGGACGACGGTTTTCCACTGCCGGAATGGACAGCAGATGCACACCTGGACTTTATGAAGCAGGCAGGGATCGACTACAGCGTGCTTTCTCTGCCATCGCCTCACTTTAACAGCGGCGATAACGAAAAAGCTGCAAAGTACGCAAGACGCATCAATGAGGAACTGAGTGGCATCGCCGCCGCACATAAGGACAAATTCGGTTTTGTTGCCTGTCTGCCCCTGCCCAATGTGGAGGCTTCTATAAAGGAAATCCGATATGCCCTTCAAGATCTCGGCGCACTGGGTGTCAAGGTGCCAACCAATGCTAACGGAGTATATCTGGGAAATCCGTTATTGGAACCCGTTATGGAGGAGTTGGACAGACAGAAAGCGCTGGTGATCATTCATCCCAACCGGGCGAGAAAAACGCCGGAGGACGTCATTACAGCGACAACGGCGGCTCTTTATGAATATCCGGTGGATACCACCCGTGCGGTTTTAAATATGGCTGCACATAATATCATGGTTCGCTATCCCGGAATCCGTTTCGTTGTACCGCACACAGGCTCCTTCCTGCCTTATATGAAACAGAGGTTTGCGGGTATTTCCGCTATCCTTGCTGAAAAGGGCATGATGGAGCAGGTAAATATCGAGGACAATTTGAAAAACTTATATTATGATATTGCCGGTGATCCTGAGCCTATACAGCTCAATATGCTTCTGATGATCACGGATATAGAGCATCTGGTGTTCGGCACAGACTATCCGCATTCCCCAGCGCCGGTGATTTTAAAGAAAAAGAAGTATTTGGAAGAAAATATCAATTACAAAACTCTGCTTCCCGCCATATATGAAGGGAACGGAAGAAATCTTCTTGGAATGGAGTGAAGAATATGAAAAAACATTTATTGCTTTTGATCGCTTTATTTCTTATGGTATCCCTGCTTTTTACCGGTTGCGGACAGAACGCTGCAATAGGCTCAACAGGCGAGGGCGAAGATCAGACGATGGAGGAACCGCAATTACAGACACCTGAGAGTACGTCGCCATCAAATTCTACAGAGCAGCCGACAGATACAGAGGAAAGTTCTGTCCCCGATCAGGACGGAAACAGCGGTGAAGAATCTTCCGTTGTGTACTTTACTTCCGACATCAGTGCAGAGGGAATGCTGGCAATTTATGAAGCTCTTGGATGGACGCCTACCGGCCGTGTGGCGGTGAAGCTGTCCACCGGCGAGCCTCCGGCCAGCAATTACCTTGATCCGCAGCTCATCAAAGATGTGGTGGAAGCTGTGGACGGTACGATCGTTGAGTGCAACACCGCCTACGGCGGCTCCCGCTCCGAGACGGCCATGCACTATCAGGTGGCGGAGGATCACGGCTTCACCGAGATCGCAGATTTTCAGATTCTTACGGAAAACTATGTAGGTGCTGCATTTGCTGACTATGATTCATACCTTGTCCTTTCCCATTTCAAAGGTCATGCTATGGCGGGTTACGGCGGGGCGATTAAGAATATTTCCATTGGGCTTGGCTCCAGTGAGGGAAAGGCGTGGATTCACAGCGGCGGAACAGGCGGCAGTATGTGGGGCGGCGAGCAGGACGCCTTTCTGGAGGCCATGGCAGAGGCGGGAAAATCCGTGTCCGACTATCTTGGGAACGGTGAGAGGATTGTCTATATCAACGTGATGAACCGTCTGTCCGTGGACTGCGACTGCGATGGGAACCCTGCCGAGCCGGATATGCACGACATAGGCATTTTGGCGTCCACCGATCCCGTGGCGCTGGATCAGGCTTGTATTGATCTTGTCTACGCCCAGAAAGACGGTGACGGAGCC
>CANPZL010000041.1 GCA_947589055.1 uncultured Lachnospiraceae bacterium
GCGGAAGGGAGATTTGAACTCTCGACACCACGGGTATGAACCGTGTGCTCTAGCCAACTGAGCTATTCCGCCATATGAAATTTGTCAAAAATATATGGGACCTACAGGGCTCGAACCTGTGACCCTCTGCTTGTAAGGCAGATGCTCTCCCAGCTGAGCTAAGATCCCATAGTGACTTGACACATATGCCATTATAGGGGGTTGTAAAAAAAAAGTCAAGCCTTATTTTAAAGTTTTTCTCGATTGTGGAATCTGGGAGAAATAGGTTTTCTTTTTGGGGTATTGGTGTATAATGAAAGGAGAATTGTAAGATTGCAGGAAGAATATGTTTCTATGTAGATATAACGCCTGTGCCGGAAGGAGGATGGATATGCGGGTAGGGATGGGATATGATGTTCATAAGCTGACGGAGGGACGGAAACTGATCTTAGGCGGTGTAGAAATTCCGTATGAAAAGGGACTATTGGGACATTCGGATGCAGATGTTTTGCTTCATGCGATCATGGACGCTTTATTAGGAGCCGCTGCAATGGGAGACATTGGTAAGCATTTTCCCGATACAGATCCGGCATATGCAGGAGCCGATAGTCTGGAACTGCTGAGACAGGTAGGAGAGCTGCTGGATCAAGCCTTTTTTATGATAGAAAATATTGATGCGACAATAATTGCACAGAACCCCAAGCTGGCACCCTATCGACAACAGATGGTTCAAAATATAGCAGAAGCCCTTCATCTTCCCGAAAGCAGGATCAATGTGAAAGCAACGACGGAAGAGGGACTTGGCTTTACCGGAAATGGGCAAGGAATCAGTGCACAAGCAATCTGTGCATTAGAAACGGTCATGAATTACGGGTATGATGAAGAGATTGAGCCAAAGACTGTTTGCGGCGGCTGCATGGGCTGTCCGGCATTGCGCAATAATATGGAACGGAAAACAAAAGGGAAAACGGATACGGAATAGAAAATGACAAAAGCAGGCAATAGGATGAAAAAGCAGGCAATAGAAAAGATTCGACAACTATATAGACAGCAGGAGCTGACAAAGGAGTCATATCAGGAGTTATTTGAGCAGTGGTCCTATATGGAAGCGGAAGCACGACAGGAACTGTCTAAAGAGCTGTTTGCACTGGCTCGAAGAAGACAGCAGCAGGTATTCGGAAAGCAGGTGTATCTTCGGGGACTGATTGAATTTACTAATCATTGCAGGAACAACTGCTATTACTGTGGAATTCGGGCAGGAAACCGGAAACTGGAACGCTACCGTCTGTCAAAGGAACAGATTCTAAACTGTTGTCAGGAGGGGTATCAACTGGGATTTCGTACGTTCGTTTTGCAGGGCGGAGAGGATAGATGTTTTACGTCAGACGATATTTGTGATATAGTAAGAGAGATCAAGAAAAGGTATCCGGACTGTGCAGTTACGCTTTCGATTGGTGAATGGGAACGGGATAGTTATGAACGCTTTTTTCAGGCGGGAGCTGACCGGTATCTGCTTCGACACGAGACTGCCAATGCGATTCATTACGAAGTGCTGCATCCGCCGGAGCTTTCATGGAAACACCGGCAGGAATGTCTGCGTCAGTTAAAAGAGATTGGTTATCAGGTTGGGGCGGGATTTATGGTCGGTTCGCCGGGACAGACCTATGAAAATCTTGCGGAGGATATGCAGTTTTTATTAGAGCTGCAGCCGCATATGATCGGGATTGGGCCTTTTATTTCCCATAAGGATACCCCATTTGCCGATCAGAAAAACGGCAGTGTGGAACTGACCTTGTTTTTAATAGGAATTTTGCGGCTGACCTTTCCGAAGGTATTGCTTCCAGCGACAACCGCACTGGGGACTTTGGCAGCAGATGGACGAGAACAGGGAATTTTAGCAGGGGCCAATGTACTGATGCCTAATTTATCTCCGGTAGCTGTGCGAAAACAATATAGTCTATATGACAACAAGATCTGTACGGGAGAAGAATCCGCCCAGTGCATCCATTGCGTGCAGAACCGGATTCGTGGGATTGACTATGAGGTTGTGACAGATCGGGGAGATTATCCGGGCTTTGTACGTCATTGAACAAAAGAAAGGATTACGATCGGCAGAATGTGTTTACCGATAGATGAAAAGGAAAGAAGGAATGGTTATGTGGAAGTATGATCCCAAAAGTGAAAAGGCAGATGAATTTATCAATCATGAAGAAATCATGGAAACGCTGGCCTATGCACAAGAACATAAGGCTGACCGGGTACTGCTGGAGGAGATTCTGTCTAAAGCAAAGGAACGAAAGGGCTTAAGTCACAGGGATGCTAGTGTTTTATTGGCTTGCGAAGAGGAAAGCATCAATGAAGAGATATTTCGTCTTGCGAAACAGATTAAGCAGGATTTTTACGGAAACCGTATTGTTTTGTTTGCTCCATTGTATTTGTCGAATTATTGTGTAAACGGATGTACCTACTGCCCTTATCATGCAGTCAATCATCATATGCCTCGGAAAAAGCTGACTCAGGAGGAGGTCCGCCGGGAGGTGATCGCTTTACAGGATATGGGACATAAGCGGCTTGCGATCGAATCGGGAGAGGATCCGGTACATAATCCAATCGAATATATCTTAGAATGCGTAAATACGATTTACGGTATCCATCATAAAAATGGAGCGATTCGCCGGGTCAATGTAAATATTGCGGCAACCACGGTTGAAAACTATAAAAGGTTAAAGGAAGCGGAAATCGGTACCTATATCCTGTTCCAGGAAACCTATCATAAGGAAGGTTACCGCCAGTTGCATCCTACAGGACCAAAGAGCGATTATAATTATCATACGGAAGCAATGGACCGGGCAATGCAGGGCGGAATTGATGATGTGGGCTGCGGCGTGCTGTTCGGTCTGGATAAATACCGGTATGAATTTGCAGGACTTTTGATGCATGCCGAACACTTGGAAGCGGTATTCGGGGTAGGTCCGCATACCATTAGTGTTCCTCGGCTTCGAAACGCCGATGATATAGATGCGTCTGCATTTACAAACGGAATCAGTGATGAAACCTTCGCAAAACTGGTTGCTTGTATCCGGATTGCAGTTCCGTATACGGGCATGATCGTATCCACCAGAGAAAATGTAAAATGCAGGGAACGGGTGCTGGAACTTGGAATTTCTCAGATCAGCGGCGGTTCTCGTACCAGTGTTGGCGGTTATGTGGAACCGGAGCCGGAGGATGAAAAATCAGAGCAGTTTGATGTCATGGATAATCGGACGTTAGATGAGGTCATCTGCTGGCTGATGGAATTGGGCTATGTTCCCAGTTTTTGTACCGCCTGCTATCGGGAGGGACGGACAGGGGACCGATTCATGAGCCTTTGCAAGAGTGGACAGATACAGAACTGCTGTCACCCCAATGCGTTAATGACCTTAAAGGAGTATCTGGTGGATTATGCTCTTCCCCATACGAGGGAGGTAGGAGAGGCCCTGATCCAAGCAGAGCTTGGAACGATTCCGAAGGAACAGGTTCGGAAGATCGTTATGGAAAATCTTGTAAACATTGAAAAAGGACAACGAGATTTCCGGTTTTAGGTATGGTTGTTTAAGAAATGCGACAGGAATTGTCGAAAGGTAAGACAGGAGGATGCCATATGGATATGAATGAAACCCCAAGTGGAAATCGTGTGCATATCAGCTTATTTGGAAAGCGGAATGCAGGAAAATCAAGTGTCATGAATGCGTTGGTCGGACAGCCGCTTTCTATTGTATCTGAGGTGAAGGGAACAACGACTGATCCGGTTCGAAAGTCAATGGAGCTGCTTCCGCTAGGACCGGTAGTCTTTACTGATACACCGGGACTGGATGATGACGGAGTACTGGGCGCATTTCGTATGGAGAAAAGCTATCAGGTATTGGATAAAACCGATATTGCGGTGGTTGTGATCGATGCTTCGATTGGAAAGGAAAAAGAGGATCAGCGTATCATCGATCACATACGGGAAAAACAGATTCCATATGTAGTAGTCTATAATAAACATGATCTGATCCCCAATCCGACCATTGAAGAAGTGGCGATCGCTGATCTGTTAAAGGATGCGGAGACCGGAAAAGAAATCAGTATCTGGATTAGTACGGTAGATCAATATCATGTTCATGAACTAAAGGAGCTTCTGGCAAGGCTGAAACCGGATACGGAGCCGCAGATTCCTATTATAGCGGATCTGGTACAGCCAAACGATCTGGTGGTGCTTGTGGTTCCGATCGACAAAGCGGCTCCTAAGGGGAGACTGATCCTTCCGCAGCAGCAGACAATCCGGGAACTGTTAGATACGGGAGCGATTCCGATTGTAGCAAGAGAGACAGAGCTGAAGTCCGTATTGGAACAGATAAAGAAACCACCGGTGTTTGTGATAACGGACAGTCAGGTATTTCAGGAGGTTGCTTCTATCGTACCGGACTCCATTCCGCTCACTTCCTTTTCAATCCTCTTTGCCAGACATAAGGGGGTATTATCAGCTGCTTTGGAAGGCGTAAAGGTATTAAAACAGTTAAAGGATAAGGATACCGTTTTGATCGCTGAGGGCTGTACTCATCACCGCCAGTGCGGAGACATTGGTACGGAAAAGATTCCCCGCTGGATACAGGAACAGGTCGGCGGTGCGGAGATTTATTATGAATATTGCAGTGGAAATGATTTCCCCAAAGACCTATCCGGTTACCGTCTGGTTATTCAGTGCGGCGGATGTATGCTGAATGAACGGGAGGTAAAGCATCGGTATCGTCTGGCAAAGGAACAGGGAATACCGATGACAAATTACGGGGTTGCCATTTCGGAAATGAAAGGAATTCTGAAGCGAAGCATAGCTAATTTATAAAACGAGAAAAGTACCAGTCTCGATAGGCAAGGAATGGGAAAATCGTGAGGGAAGATATTAACGTCGGATATGATAAAAAGGATAAAAAGGAAGAAGTATACCGGCTTTGGCAGTCGGCGTTTCAGGATCCGGAAGCATTTGCTTCTTACTATTTCCAGTGGGTGTATCCGGAGAATCAGGTAATTGCCGCAAGAAAGGGAACGCATCTGTATTCTATGCTGCATTTGAATCCATATTGGTGGCATTGGGAACATAAGGATCCTTTTTTACTGCATTACATCGTAGGAGTTGCTACAGAGGAAACGGTCCGCAGACAAGGACTGATGGCAGGCTGTTTAGATATGGCCCTACGGGAGCTGGAGGCGGCACAAGAGCCATTTACGTATCTAATGCCTGCAAGACAGGAATATTATCTTCCCTTCCAATTTGTTCCAGTTCATAAGGAAAAATGCTGGAAACGGAACGGAGATAACTGGTATTGGAAGGACGGGAGAGAATGGAAAAGAGGAATTCCGAAGGGGATTTCGGAAAAGAAAGCACCCTGTTTTCCCTTGCGGAGTCCGGTTTATCGGGACCGTTTGAAAGCGGAGACAGCATGCGAAGGAGGCGGACTGCTGGAATGGGGCAAAGAAGCTTATTGTGCCTATGTTCCTGTCCGGCGGGAGGATGGCATAACGATAGTCATTAAACAACTGTTTACAGAGGAAACAGATACACAGAGTGTTCTGGAACAGCGGGTATGTCCTGCATTGTATCAACTTTATGGAAATATTACGATTGAATATATGGAAAGCTTAAATATCATGCTTCGGATCTTGCATGTAAGCCGGTTTGTTGAACTCTTATCCGTGCAGGAGAAGGAAGCCCGGCTGGCTATTCAAGTGACGGACCCTATATGTCAGGGAAATAATGGCTGCTTTCTTTTAACCTTGTCAAAGGCAGGCTGCAGCATGGTACCCTTAAAGGAATCGGAAAGGTCTTGTAGTTCGATGACCTGCTGGCGGATAGAAGAATTGACCGCATATTTATTGGAGATGACGGATCTGGGAGAGCGGATGTACTTAATGGAGATCGTATAAGGGAATACCGCTGCTTGACAAACAGGGAGTACCCACCTATACTTTAGAATGCAGTTTTTTATAATGTCTGCCGCAATCGCATTGACTTTAGACAATGGGTATTCACTAAGACGGAATCGTATGAGGAGCGAACGGATATGAAACTTTATAATACCATGACCAGAAAAAAAGAGGAATTTATCCCGATCCAAGAAGGAAAGGTAGGAATTTATGTATGCGGACCTACGGTCTATGATCGGATTCATATGGGAAATGCACGTCCTATGATCGTGTTTGATACACTGCGTAGATATTTGACCTATCAGGGGTATGACGTGAATTATGTATCGAATTTTACTGATGTAGATGATAAGATCATTCACCGGGCGAATGAGGAGGGAGTGGAATCCTCCGTTATTTCCGAACGCTATATAGAGGAAGCAAAGAAGGATATGGCCGGGTTAAATGTGCAGGAGGCTACAGTACATCCAAAGGCTACAGAAGAAATTCCGGAAATGCTCGCTATGATCCAAACACTTATGGATAAGGGTTACGCCTATGAGGTGAATGGCACGGTCTATTTTAGAACCAGAAAATTTAAGGACTATGGAAAACTTTCCCATAAAAAACTAGATGAACTGATGAGTGGAAGCCGTTCCCTGAAGGTATCTGGAGAGGAAGAAAAAGAGGACAGTCTGGACTTTGTTCTTTGGAAACCGAAAAAGAAAGGTGAGCCTGCATGGGCCTCGCCTTGGGGAGAAGGCCGGCCCGGCTGGCATTTGGAATGCTCCTGTATGGCTAAGAAATATATTGGCAATGTTATTGATATTCATGCGGGAGGCGAGGATCTGATCTTCCCCCATCATGAAAATGAAATTGCTCAGAGTGAGGCGGCAAACGGAACGGAATTTGCCCGCTATTGGATGCATAATGCTTTTTTAAGAATCGATAACGAAAAGATGTCCAAATCACTTGGAAACTTTTTTACGGTTCGTGAGATTGGAGAACGGTATCCGTTGCAAGTGATCCGGTTTTTTATGCTGTCTGCCCATTACCGCAGTCCGTTGAATTTTTCCGATGAACTGATTGAGGCGGCAAAAAATGGTTTAGAGCGTATTTTGACCGGATATGAAAAAGCAAAAGCGGCGGCCGAACGGGCCATGCAGGCAGAACTGCGGGAAGAAGAACGGGAAAATCTCCAAAGACTGGAAGCGCTTAAAAATAAGTTTGAGGAAGCGATGGATGACGATTTAAATACCGCAGATGCGATTTCCGTAATCTTTGAGATCGTAAGGCTATCCAATACGACCGTAGGGGAAGCATCTTCAAAGGCTTATTGTGATGAATTCCTCCATTGCATAGGAGAATTGTGTGGAATCCTGGGACTGGAAACAGAAAGGGAACAGGAATTACTGGCAGATGAGATTGAAGCATTGATCGAGGAACGGACACAGGCAAGAAAGCAGAAGGATTTTTCCAGAGCGGATGCGATTCGGAATCTGCTTCTGGAAAAAGGAATTGCCCTGGAAGATACCAGAGAGGGAGTTAAATGGAAACGGATCTGATCGGTTATTTTAAATGCAGACTGAATCTCTCGAAGCAGGATATACGACGGTATTCTCCGTTGACATTGGCTTATATTGGCGACGCCGTCTATGATCTGCTGATTCGGACAGAGGTAGTTTCTAGGGGCAATGCCCCGGTGAACCACTATCACAGGCAGGTGAGTGCAGTGGTGAAAGCAGAGGCTCAGTCCCGGTTGATCCAGAGGATTTTGGAGGGACTGACTGAGGAGGAACTGGATATTTATCACCGGGGGCGAAACGCCAATTCTCATACAAAGGCAAAGAATGCCAGCCTAGGAGATTATCACAGGGCTACCGGCTTTGAAGCTCTTTTGGGTTATCTGTATCTGACAGAGCAGTATCAGAGGATTACGGATTTGCTGCTCCTTGCCAGAGAAAACGAGGAACTGGCACTAGAAGAAGGCAGAGAGGGATAGGAGGCAGACATGCGTTACGAAGAATATACGATTGAAGGCAGAAATGCAGTTATGGAAGCATTTCGTGCCGGGAAAACCATTGATAAACTGTTTGTTCAGGACGGTTGTCATGATGGGATCATTCATTCGATCGTTCGGGAAGCCAGAAAACAGAATACAATCTTGAATTACGTTGCAAAAGAGCGGTTAGACCAGATGTCGGAGACCGGAAAACATCAGGGCGTAATCGCACAGGCGGCAGCTTATGAGTATGCAGATATGGAAGAGATTTTTCAAAAAGCACAGGAAAAGGGGGAACCCCCTTTTGTTTTTCTTTTAGATGAAATTGAGGATCCCCATAATCTTGGGGCAATCATTCGTACAGCAAATCTGGCAGGCGCTCATGGTGTGATTATACCGAAGAGACGGGCAGCAGGCCTGACGGCCGCAGTTGTGAAGGCATCGGCAGGAGCTTTGAATTATACGCCGGTGGTGAAGGTGACGAATCTGGTACAGACGATAGGGGAACTAAAAAAGCGTGGGTTATGGTTTGTCTGTGCAGACATGCAGGGAGAAAATATGTATCGTCTGAACCTGACCGGACCGATGGGACTGGTGATCGGAAATGAAGGAGAAGGTGTCAGTCGACTGGTACGGGAGGCTTGTGATTATACAGCGGCAATTCCCATGAAAGGAGAAATCGACTCTCTGAATGCGTCAGTGGCAGCAGGCGTTTTGGCATATGAAATCTTAAGGCAGCGAGGCGGCAATTGTTAGCAGGAAGGAAAACGGGCGGGAGCGTATGGAATGAAATATACAGATATGACAGATGAAGAACTAATTGCACAAATTCGGAAGCAGGATGATGAGGCGATGGATTTTCTGCTGGATAAATACCGGAAACTGGTAAAACGGGAAACCAGAGAGATTTATATCATCGGTGCAGATTCAGAGGATTTAATGCAGGAGGGCATGATTGGCCTGTTCAAAGCAATCCGGGATTACAATGAGGATAAAAACTGTAGTTTCCATACTTTTGCAGTTCTTTGCGTAAAGCGGCAGATTTATACTGCTGTCACAACTTCCAATCGTAAAAAACATTATCCGCTCAATCATTATATCTCATTTTATTCTCAGGATGGAGAAAGCAAAAGTCTTATGATGGATATTTTGACAGCAGAAGATAACAGCAATCCGGAGGCTAATTTACTGATGCAGGAACAGATGGGCGGACTGGTAAACAAAATGGATACCATTCTCAGCAAATATGAACGACGGGTGTTGGAGCTTTATCTGGATGGCTTATCTTACAGCAGGATCGCAGAGCATCTGGGGAAATCTGAGAAATCGATTGATAATGCAATCCAGCGGATTCGGAAAAAACTGAGTGAGGATTCTTAGATAAAAAAGGAACGCTGATACTGTTACGATTAACCAGAGGGGACATACGGATATTGAAATTAAAAGTAATTATTACTATTATAATGACAAATCGTTTGAATCTATAAGCAGTGTGCCGGATCAAGTGATAAATTACTAAAAAAATGGTTACCCTAGTAGTTCTTATTGTACTAGAATAACCGGCGATCAGCATAAAGATTAAGTTTTTAAAGCTACTAACGGGAGTCGGACCCGTGACCTCATCATTACCAATGATGCGCTCTACCACCTGAGCTATAGTAGCATTGTTTTGTTCAAACAACGTGATAAATATATCAAATCTTATAACGGTTGTCAATAAGCAGAGTTTATTTTTTCCGGATTCACTTTTTTGGAATTCTTCATAGACTTCTTTTGTGGGAAATGCTATACTGATAACAGTGCGATTATGCGAAATTAGGAGGAACGCTTGTGGAAAGACAGGAAACAGTTTCAAGACATTTTATAGAACAGATAATCGATAAGGACTTAGCGGAAGGCACTTATGCCAAGGTTGTCACCCGGTTTCCTCCGGAACCAAACGGTTATTTGCATATCGGTCATGCAAAGTCGATCTTGCTGAATTACGGGCTGGCGCAAGAATACGGTGGCCAGTTTCATCTGCGGTTTGACGATACCAATCCGACAAAAGAGAAAACAGAGTTTGTGTCATCCATTACGGAAGATGTAAAGTGGCTGGGAGCGGATTACGGTTCTGACTTTTTTTTCGCTTCCGATTATTTTGAACAGATGTACGAAGCAGCGATTAAGCTTATCAAAAAGGGAAAAGCCTATGTTTGCGATTTGTCGGCAGATGAGATCCGGGAATATCGGGGAACCTTGACGGAACCGGGAAAAAACAGTCCCTACCGGGATCGTTCCATTGAAGAGAATCTAAACCTGTTTGAAGGAATGAAAAACGGAGAATATCCGGACGGAAGCAAGGTACTGCGGGCAAAGATTGATATGAATGCACCGAATATCAATATGCGGGATCCGGTGCTTTATCGAGTGGCTCATATGCATCATCACAATACCGGCGATAAATGGTGTATTTATCCCATGTATGATTTTGCACACCCGATCGAAGATGCCATTGAAGGGGTGACGCATTCGATCTGTACGCTGGAATTTGAAGATCATCGTCCCTTGTATGATTGGGTAGTCCGGGAACTGGAATATCCCCATCCTCCCAAGCAGATTGAGTTTGCTAAGCTATTTCTAAAGAATGTCGTAACTGGAAAACGATACATTAAGCAGTTGGTGGAAGAAGGATTGGTAGATGGCTGGGACGATCCCAGACTGGTATCTTTAAGTGCATTGCGGCGGCGAGGCTTTACACCGGAATCCATTAAGCTGTTTATGAATCTGACAGGAGTTTCCAAGGCACAAAGCACCTGTGATTATGCAATGCTGGAATATTGTATCCGGGAAGATTTAAAGATGAAGGCCAACCGAATGATGGCAGTGCTGGATCCGGTTAAACTGGTGATTGATAATTATCCGGAAGGCCGGACAGAAATGCTGGAAATCGAAAACAATCCGGAAAATCCGGCGCTGGGCAACCGAAGCGTTTCATTTTCCCGTGAGCTTTATATTGAACGGGAAGATTTTATGGAGGATCCGCCAAAGAAATATTTCCGGTTATTTCCCGGCAATGAGGTGCGGTTAAAAGGTGCTTACTATGTAAAATGTATAGATGTAAAAAAGGATGAAGCGGGAAATATCATCGAGATCCATTGTACCTATGATCCGGATACCAAAAGCGGTTCCGGATTTGAGGGCAGAAAAGTAAAGGGAACGATTCATTGGGTAGACGCTTCCAACTGCATGGAGGCAGAGGTCCGTCTTTACGAAAATATCGTAAAGGAGGACGAGCCGGTTCGAAATGAGGATGGTTCCTGGAATCTGAATCCGAATTCCCTGAAGGTAATGCAGCAGTGTAAGCTGGAGAAAGGTTTTCAGGAAGCAAAACCGGGTGATTCTTTCCAATTTATACGAAACGGTTATTTTTGCGTGGATACGAAGGATACAAGCAGGGAGCGACTGGTCTTTAATCGTATTGTATCTTTGAAGAGTTCTTATAAGCCGGCAGGTCTATGATTTAGGAGGTAATAGTATGGGATTATTTTCAGACGTCGAACAGATGGGTCTGGGAGAAGTTAATGTAGATAAGATATTTAAGGAGGATGGCAAGAATTCACATACACATATACAGAAGGCAAAAACAGAAAAAAAGGAGCCGGAAAAGCGGGAAGAGGATCTGCTCTTCGATAAGTCTTATCAATGTCCCATCTGTGACAGCCAGTTTAAAGTGAAGGCAGTCCGCAGCGGAAATATCAAAATGATCGATCAAGATGAAATCCTGCGTCCTATTTATGAAAATCACATTGACCCTTTAAAGTACGATGTGGTTTCCTGTCCGCATTGTGGATATACGACATTATCCAGATACCATAAACCGGTTACCACCGGGCAGCTTCGGACGATCCGGCAGGAATATTGCTCCAATTTTAAAGGGATTCCGCAAGAGGAACCCTGTATGTCATATGAAGGGTCTCTGCTCCGGCATAAGCTGGCATTGATCTGTGCAATGAAGCGAAACGCAAAGAACAGTGAAAAAGCCTATATTTTTCTAAAAATGGCATGGCTGCTGCGGGGCGAACAAGATGAGCTTCCCAAAGATAACCCGAAGCAGATGGAATTAAAAAAAGAGGAACGGGAATGTATTGAAAAAGCATATGAGGGCTTCCTTTCTGCATTTTCCAAAGAACCATTCCCAATGTGCGGCATGGATGAAATTTCACTTCGTTACATAATGGCTGTACTGGCACATAAGATCGGCGAACGGGAGGAATCTGTGCGAATGCTGGCAAAGGTTTTAACTTCAAAGACGGCGCCTCAGCGGCTGAAGGATAAAGCATTTGATTTAAAAGAAGAAATTAAAAAAGAAGTAGTTCAGGAAAAAAACGCACAAACCTCGTAGGAGAAATAAACGGGTTTGTGGCCGACTTTAGCTTATGATCAACAAATAAAATGGCACTGTGCATTTGCACAGTGCCATTTTGGGAAAATAAAGTAGGTCGGTAAACCGTTAGTCTTCTTCTACAAAGCTGTGATTGGTTTTTAATATGCCTCTTGGAATCGCATCCTTAGAATTTTTCCAGGGCTCGTTCGCATAACGATAATCATATTTGTTGATAAACCATTCGATATCTTCATTTACCCGTTCCATGCCGGCGAAATATACGGTGTTCAGGCAGTCAAGAAATTCTCCATATTGCGTTTTATCCAGTTTATCAGCTCCGGTTTCATATAAAAGCCCATAGTGATAGGTGCAAAAGCCTTTACAGCCCGCTACCGCTTCCCGGAACGCAGGATCCTTTTTCCATAGATGAAAAATCGTATCCATATATCGCTGAAATGTATCGGTTATACGCTCACAAATAAAACAATGGCCTTCTAACTCCCGAATATAAGAGCCGACCGGAGACGTCTCCGTATTGCGTTTGAATAAGCCGCCGGAAGAAGGTTTGCTCTTAGAAAGCTCTTTTAGATCCCGGATCGTTTTGTCTGTATGGGTTTTTAACATTAAAGCCAAACCTAGCCGGTTCTTTTGCCGGTAAAGCATTTGTATATGCTGTTGACAGAATCCGAGCCGGTCTGTCATGGCCCGGTTGTCATCTTCCATGTAACTGGGACCTAACGTGTATTCAATGGCATTTTGTTCTAATTCCCGGTAAAGGGTACATACCGGACATTCGCAATCCGACCGAAAGGCATCGTTGACCGGAATCGTATATAATTGTTCTTTCATAGTACCTCCTATGCATTGCTCTTAAAACCGGTATAGTAAGACTTAGCATATCCGGTTCGCAGGCAGATTTCATCCTTAGTATAGCATATCAGGAAAAAAGCTGCACGCTTTTTGAAAAACCGTAAAGTCCTCCATTTCCGGTTTGTTGTCATATTATGAAAAGTTTATGAATAAACTATTAGTGCTATTTTTATATTTATTTTAAAATAAAGGGTTGATTTTTTCTAAAAAATGGATACAATAATAATTGTGTTAGCACTCGAATGGAGTGAGTGCTATTAGTATTTAACAACATAGGTAAGGAGGCATATAAAATGAGATTAGTACCGTTAGGTGACAAGGTTGTATTAAAGCAACTGGTAGCAGAGGAAACGACAAAGTCAGGAATCGTGATTCCCGGACAGGCAAAGGAAAAACCGCAGCAGGCAGAAGTCATTGCAGTCGGTCCCGGTGCAGAGGTAGACGGTAAGCTGGTTCCCATGCAGGTGAAGGTTGGCGACAAGGTTGTTTATTCCAAGTATGTGGGTTCCGAAGTTAAGCTTGAGGATGTGGAATATACCATTGTAAAGCAGGCGGATATTCTTGCGATCATCGAAGACTAATGTCTGAAGCGGATGACTGTCATTGAAAATGGTACAGGCAGTCTCCATTCCGACAGATCCTTATAGACTAATAAAATTGGAGGAATGAAAATGGCAAAGGAAATTAAGTATGGAGCAGAAGCCAGAAAGGCTCTGGAATCCGGTGTGAATCAGTTAGCAGATACGGTTCGGGTAACCTTAGGACCGAAAGGAAGAAACGTAGTATTAAGTAAATCCTTTGGGACCCCGTTGATTACCAATGATGGCGTAACCATTGCAAAGGATATTGAATTAGAAGACGCATTTGAAAATATGGGCGCTCAGATCGTAAAGGAAGTAGCAACGAAGACCAATGATGTGGCTGGTGACGGTACGACTACTGCGACTGTATTGGCACAGGCTATGATCAATGCCGGTATGAAGAATCTGGCAGCGGGGGCAAATCCGATTATTTTAAGAAAGGGAATGAAGAAGGCCTGCGATACGGCTGTTGACGCATTAAAGGCTATGAGCGATAAGATCAATGGTAAGGATCAGATCGCCAGAGTTGCTTCGATTTCCGCTGGTGACGAAGAGGTTGGAGAATTGGTAGCGGACGCAATGGAAAAGGTTTCTTCCAATGGCGTAATTACGATCGAAGAATCTAAAACAATGAAAACAGAACTGGATCTGGTAGAAGGTATGCAGTTTGACAGAGGCTATGTGTCTGCATACATGGCAACCGATATGGAAAAAATGGTTGCAGAGTTAGATAATCCGTATATCTTGATCACGGATAAGAAGATTTCGAATATACAGGATATTTTACCGCTGTTAGAGTCTATTGTACAAAGCGGTTCCAGACTTTTGATCATTGCTGAAGATGTTGAGGGCGAGGCGCTGACGACGTTGATCGTGAATAAACTGCGTGGAACCTTTAATGTGGCAGCGGTAAAAGCACCTGGTTATGGTGACAGGAGAAAGGCAATGTTGGAGGATATTGCAATCCTTACCGGCGGTAAAGTGATCTCTGAGGAAGTCGGCTTAGACTTAAAGGATACCGTTCTGGAGGATCTGGGTCGTGCAAAGAGTGTACGGGTAGAGAAGGAAAATACCGTTATCGTTGATGGCGCAGGCGCAAAGGCAGATATTGACGCTAGAATTGCACAGATCAAGATGCAGCTGGAAAATACCACTTCAGAATTTGATAAAGAAAAGCTTCAGGAGCGGCTTGCAAAGCTGGCAGGCGGTGTTGGTGTTATCCGTGTAGGAGCGGCTACCGAAACGGAAATGAAAGAGGCAAAGCTGCGGTTAGAGGATGCATTGGCAGCAACAAGAGCAGCAGTGGAAGAAGGAATTATCAGCGGCGGTGGTTCTGCTTACATCCATGCTAGCAAGAAGGTGGCAGAGCTGGCAGCTACCTTGTCCGGAGATGAAAAGACTGGTGCGGAAATCATCTTGAAGGCACTGGAATCTCCCCTTTATCATATTGTATCCAATGCAGGTCTGGAAGGCTCTGTTATCATTAACAAAGTATATGAATCGGAACCCGGTGTAGGATTTGATGCATTAAATGAAACGTATGTAAATATGGTAGAGGCAGGTATTATCGATCCATTAAAGGTGACCCGTTCAGCATTACAGAATGCAACCTCCGTTGCTTCCACCCTGTTGACGACAGAGTCAGTAGTTGCGGAGATCAAGGAAGATACGCCGGCTATGCCTCCTATGGGCGGCGGCGGAATGGGAATGATGTAATTCCGTTTGATTCCAGATACTCCCAGTAAGCTTACAAGATTCTTTGAACAGACTGCGCATAGATGCGTATGGGAAGTTCTAAATGGATAGAAAAACTGCTTTATCAAAAATATAGGTAAAGCAGTTTTTTTCTGCTTGTTATTTTTATATTATACTTGTATAATATAAGTTGAATTTCATTTGTTGCAGTAGGTGTTGCTTTTGCGAGGAGGAATGGATATGATAGGCGGAATCAATACAAGTAACCGTTATATCATTCCGGTGAGTAATCGGAGCTATGTCACTCCTGTTTCAACGGAAAATAATGTTGAGAGTGCCGCCCGTGTACAGCCGGTAGAATGCCAGACTTGTAAGAATCGAAAATATGTGGATGGTTCAAATGAGGCAGATGTTTCCTTTAAGGCACCTGGTCATATTGCTCCGGGGCAGTCCTATGCTACAGTTATGTCTCATGAGCAGGAGCATGTTGCGAATGCAAGGCAAAAAACAGCAGGCAAGGATGCTACGCTGCTTTCAGCGACAGTATCCTTAAAAATAGCTACCTGTCCGGAGTGTGGAAGGACTTATGTGGCAGGCGGTACTACAAATACCACGATTGCATATGAAAAAAAGAATCCTTACGATAGAGGAAGAAAATTAGTTGAAGGAAGTTTTCTTGCGGGACAAAATATAGATGAAGCAGTATAGAAGAAAGGATGACAACAAATTGCAATACGAATATTTATTTGTGGACAGGAAGAGAATTGGAAGTAATATTGAAGCAATCATGAAGGACCGGAAGTGTACAAAAGTTACGCTTTCACAGGCAATGAATATTTCCAGACCTACTTTGGATGCATTTTTAAGAGGAGATATTCACAATGCAGGAAAATATGATGAATACATAAGAAGATTGCTGGTTTATATGCAGTTGACGGATTCTGTACTGAATAATTATAAGACACTCCCGGACGTAAAAAAAATGCGGTGCAATACCGTTCAGAAGGAAGAAGTACGAAAAGGGCTACAGGGAATGAAGATCCCTTATATTACCGGAAAAAGCTATCGAAGCGCTTTGAATGAATGTAAGAAGGTCATTCAGTCCGGTGGAAATGGATTTGCATTGTCTTTTTTTGTACCGGAAGCGACAAGGATATTAGGCGAATTAACAGAGGATTATCCGGATTTGTTTATTGGTGCGGCTGATATTATCGATAAGGAAGAAGCCAGTCTTGCAGTTGACAGCGGGGCAAGATTCGTTTTTACGAATGTTGTTGTGAAGGAGGTTGGTTCCTTCTGTAAGGAGCGGGATGTGTTCTGCGGCATGGGAGCGTCGACTCTGACAGAGGCATTTAATGCCCAAGCGTATGGAAGTGATGTTGTGATCCTATTTCCGTATGAGGCGGTCCACCCGTCTGTGGTGGAGGCGATCAGACAGACTTTGCCAAAGCTTGAGCTTATGGTATCCGGAAAAGAAGAACATGAGGATTTGGAAGATTTTTTTGCAATTCTGATTCGATAGTGAGGAAAGCTGTCGTAACCAACTGGCTGCGGCAGCTTTTTTTATCTTATGGGAAGTCTATGAATGTTCTTTGCCGGAGGTTTATCAGGTCTTGCGTTAAATACAGAACTGGCAGGAGACTCGTGGGTAAACAGGATGTTTTAGAAAGCGGTTTTAGCTTTGAAACCGTCCTGTAACAAAAAAGGAGGAAGCATGAAATGAGTGCGGCAGACGAATTGTTTATCAATATGTGCAGGGATATTATAGAAAATGGTTATAGTACGGAAGGGGAAAAGGTACGACCTAAATGGGAAGACGGAACCTATGCATATACCCTGAAACGGTTTGGAATTGTCAATCGCTATGATCTGGCAAAGGAATTTCCGGCATTGACCCTTCGGAAAACATATATAAAGTCTGCGGTTGATGAAATGCTCTGGATCTGGCAGAAAAAATCCAATAATGTACATGATCTGCACAGCCATATCTGGGATGCATGGGCGGATGAAAACGGATCCATCGGCAAGGCATACGGTTATCAGATGGGAGTAAAGCATCAGTATCCGGAAGGCCTTATGGATCAGGTTGACCGGGTGATTTATGACCTGAAAAATAATCCCTACAGCCGGCGGATCATAACAAATCTGTATGTGCATCAGGACCTGCACGAGATGAATCTTTATCCCTGTGCCTATAGCATGACCTTTAATGTGACGGATGGAAGACTGAACGGTATATTAAATCAGCGCTCTCAAGATGTACTGGCGGCAAATAACTGGAATGTAGTGCAGTATTCTGTATTGATCTATATGTTGGCGCAGGTATGTGATCTAAAACCTGGAGAATTGGTTCATGTGATCGCAGATGCTCATATCTATGACCGCCATATAGAAATCGTGAAAGAATTGATTCAACGTCCGGTTTATCCGGCACCAAAATTCAGACTGAATCCGGATATTCATGATTTTTATGCATTTACAACCGATGATATTGTGATCGAAGAGTATCAGACAGGACCGCAGATTAAGAATATTCCGATTGCAGTTTAACGAAGGAATGTAAGAAAAGAGGAAAAATGTATGAATGTAATTGCAGCAGTTGATAACCATTGGGCGATCGGCAGTAAAGGCGGACTTTTGGTTCGGATTCCTTTGGATCAGAAAACCTTTCGGGAAACAACAATGGGAAAAACAATCGTATTAGGGAGAAAGACTTTATCTACCTTTCCCAATGGCCTGCCCTTACAAGGCAGAAAAAATGTCATACTGTCTAGGAATCCGGACTATAAGGTAAAAGGGGCAACCGTCCTGCATTCAAAAGAGGAATTGTTTGCGTTATTAAAAGAAATCGGAGAAGAGGATGTCTTTGTGATCGGAGGCGGCACGGTTTATGAAATGCTCCTTCCTTATTGCAGACTGGCATATATAACCAAGATTGATTATCATTATGCGGCGGATACCTTTTTTCCGGATTTAGATCAAATGGAAAATTGGAAGCAGGTAGAGGAAGGCGAGGAACAGACCTATTTTGATCTGGAATTTACATTTTGTAAATATGAAAATCAAGCATCGCTTCCTATCGAATAGGAGTGAACCAAGTATGCAGGTAAGGAATGAGAAAAAAAAGAAAATCGTTAAATCCTTGTTGTGTCTGGCTACTTTTGCCGGTATTGGCCTGCTTAGCGCCTGTCAGGCGGAAAGCACAGCTCCAAAAGCACATCCGGTCAGCGACAGCTTAAACAGGGAAGAATTACAGATTGGTTTTAATCTGGCGGGGAAACGAAGCGGGTATCAGGCAATACAGGAAGTGAAACGGCGACAGCAGGTGGAGGCGATTTTGCAGCAATATGAAAGCTATGCAAATGCAAATCCGGATTATGTAGGCTGGCTGCATTTGGAGGATACTCTGATCGATGAGCCGGTTGTGCAGAGTCAGCTGGACGGAAACGGATATTGGGAGTATTTGTATAAGGATTTTTATGGAAATGATAAATTTGCCGGAACCTTATTTTTGGATAAAGCCTGTTCCATAGAGGAACCGGCAACAGATAATTGGATGATCTACGGTCATAATATGAATAACGGTTCCATGTTTGGCACCTTAAAATACTATCGGCAGGAGGAGTTTTGGAAGAACCACCCCACTTTTTCTTTTATTACCAGAGACGATGTGATTACATTTGAAATCTTAGGCGTCGTGCAGTCTTGGGTATCCGCAGAGCCCCAAGGGCAATTTGAATATTATTATTTCTTTGATGCGGAAAATGAAGGAGAATTCCAAGATTTTGTGCGGCAGGTGAAGGAAAATTCCTTGTATGAAACCGGTGTCGAGGCGGAATATGGGGATCAGTTGATTACGCTTTCTACCTGCGACAGCTGGCATGAAGAAGGAAGACTGGCGGTCATAGGAAGGCGGTTGCGGGAAGAGGAAGCGGAAGAAAATCTCATTTTTCCGTAGAATTGGTAAGAAAGAAAAGGAAAAAGGTCTATGAATTTTCAAAGAATGATGTTAGAATAATTGCATATGTACTTACGTATAAAAAGGATCACAAGATTAAAAGGAAAGTAGGTTGTAAGGATGTACAAAATTGTAAGCAAGGAAGTGTTGAATCAGGCGGTGGAACTGATGACGATTCATGCTCCGTACGTAGCCAGAAAGTGTGAGGCCGGACAATTCATCATCGTACGGGTAGACGAAGACGGAGAACGGATTCCATTGACGATTGCAGATTATGACAGAGAAAAAGAAACCGTTACGATTATTTATCAGGTAGTAGGATATTCTACGGAAATGCTGAGCAAGCTGCAGGCGGGAGATACGGTTCTGGATTTCGTAGGTCCGCTGGGTCAGCCGGCACCGCTGCATAAGATGGGGCATGTAGTAGGAGTAGCAGGTGGTGTAGGTGCGGCACCGCTGTATCCGCAGCTTAGAAAACTGCATGAAATGGGGACTGCGGTTGATGTGATCATCGGCGGACGCAGTCAGGAATTTGTAATATTAAAAGAAAAATTTGCGGAATTCTGCGATCATGTTTATATCGCCACAGATGACGGAAGTCTGGGAACGAAAGGATTTGTGACAAACGTACTTTCCGAATTGATAGAGAAGGGTGAGGCGATCGATGAGGTCATTGCGATTGGTCCCCTGATTATGATGAAGAACGTAGTAAAGGTAACACAGCCGCTTAACATTAGGACCTTTGTGTCTTTGAACCCTATCATGATTGACGGAACGGGTATGTGCGGCGGCTGCCGGGTAACGGTGGATGGAAAGACCAAATTCGCCTGCGTGGACGGACCGGATTTTGACGGCTTTCAAGTGGATTTTGACGAGTGTATGAAACGGCAGGGAATGTTTCAGGAAGAAGAACATATGTGTAAGATAGGAAGAGGGGTATAGACATGGGTAAAAATATGAGTTTGGAAAAAGTAACGATGCCGGAGCAGGCACCGGATGTCCGGAACAAAAATTTTCAGGAGGTTGCCCTTGGATATACAAAGGAAATGGCAATGGAGGAAGCAGCCCGCTGCTTAAACTGTCCGAAAAAGCCCTGTATGGATGGCTGTCCGGTCAATGTACCGATTCCGGGCTTTATCGAAAAGGTTGCAGAAGGAGATTTTGAGGCGGCTTATGAGATTATAACCAGTGAAAATGCGCTGCCTGCAATCTGCGGCAGGGTTTGTCCGCAGGAAAACCAGTGTGAAGGAAAATGTGTCCGTGGAATCAAGGGTGAGCCCGTAGCGATCGGACGACTGGAACGGTTTGTCGCTGATTACCACATGGCAAATGCGGTTCCGGCGATACCGGAGATCCCCAAAAACGGGAAAAAGGTAGCGGTAGTCGGTTGTGGCCCGGCAGGATTAACCTGTGCGGGAGAACTGGCCAAAAAAGGATATACGGTGACGATATTTGAAGCGTTACATAAGGCCGGAGGCGTGTTAAGCTATGGAATTCCGGAGTTTCGTCTGCCTAAGGATTTAGTGGCAAAAGAAATTGAAAATGTGAAGAAACTTGGGGTTACTATTGAAACGAATGTTATCGTGGGGCGTTCTCTTACGATCGATGATCTGATGCAGGACGGGTATGAGGCTGTTTTTGTAGGAAGCGGTGCCGGCTTGCCAAGATTCCTGAATATTCCGGGCGAAAATTTACTTGGTGTATATTCAGCCAACGAATTCCTGACTAGAGTAAATCTTATGAAGGCATATAAATTCCCGGAGACCCCTACTCCGGTAAAAGTAGGAAAAAATGTAGCGGTGGTTGGAGCCGGGAATGTGGCGATGGATGCCGCCAGAACCGCAAAACGATTAGGAGCGGAAAACGTATATATCGTATATCGCCGGGGAGAAGAAGAAGTGCCTGCCCGTATGGAAGAGGTTCATCATGCAAAGGAAGAGGGAATTATCTTTAAGCTGTTGAATAATCCCTGTGCGATACATGGGAAAGATGGCTGGGTGACTGGTATAGAGGTAATTAAGCAGGAACTGGGTGAACCGGATGAATCCGGACGCCGTTCTCCGGTACCGGTGGAAGGCTCCAATTATATCATTCCGGTAGAGACGGTAGTGATTGCTATCGGTCAAAGTCCGAATCCCTTGATTCGTCAGACGACCCCCGGTTTGGAAACGCAGAAATGGGGTGGTATCATCGTAGACGAGGATACCATGAAGACCAGTAAGGAAGGCGTATATGCAGGCGGCGATACGGTAACCGGAGCCGCAACGGTTATTTTGGCGATGGGTGCAGGAAAGAAAGCGGCAAAAGCTATTGATGAGACACTATCTTCACAAGTATAGCAGACTTCCGAGAATACAGACGCAGTTATAGCTTGAGGGCTTGCAGGACGGAGGAAGATGATGATCAGTAAGGATTTCTACGAAGAAAAGGGTGTAAAAGCGAAACCAAATGTAAAAGGAACTGTGACGATGTGGGTCATGGGAGCCTTGGCACTTGCCAGCTTGATCGGAGCCTATTGGCTGACGCTTTCCCTGATGGTATTTCTTGGTACGGGAACTGTCTTTATCATGATGTTCCGGGAACGACATATTGAATATGAATATTGTTTTACCAATGATGAGATTGAAGTGACAAAGATTATTAACCATAAACGGAGAAGAACTGCGATTTCCTTCAATATGAACAATATACGTTTTATTGCACCGGAGGATTCCATTCGGTTGTCAAATGAAAGAGAACAGAATCCGCAGATGCGGTTTACGGATTATACTTCTCAGGAACCGGTGGATAAGGTATATGGATTTCGGTTGGACCTGCGGGGAATCAGTACTATTATTTTATTAGAACCGACAGAAACCATGATGGAATACCTGCGGACGCAGATCCCCAGTAAGATATTTGAAGATTAGTATTGCCTGTCCGGTTGAAATGCGAGGCGGCTTGCTGGAAAAATCCGGTTGACAATCAGATAGAGATTTGATACTATCAATAACAATATTTACTTATCAAGAATAGACATCTTTAGCAAAAGGCAGAAAGCCCGGCTGAAGGAGGAGGAAAGGAGAGTGGAGGAAAAGATGAGCAAAATAATCGGAGAAGGAATTACATTTGACGATGTACTTTTGGTTCCCCAGTATTCGGAAGTGATTCCGAATGACATAATACTTTCAACGAGGTTGACAAATAAGATTCAGCTTCAGATTCCGTTGATGAGTTCCGGTATGGATACCGTTACGGAGCATCGAATGGCGATCGCAATGGCCCGGCAGGGCGGGATAGGTATTATCCATAAGAATATGACGATTGAACAGCAGGCAGAAGAGGTTGATAAGGTAAAACGTTCGGAAAATGGCGTCATTACGGATCCATTCTCTTTGTCACCGGAGCATACCTTAGAGGATGCGGACAAGCTGAT